>NZ_JBFRER010000019.1:0-93288 GCF_052114405.1 Streptomyces sp. M-16
GATCGAGGCGCAGGCGTTGGTGGAGACGTACGGGCGGGGTCGTCCGGCCGGCCGGCCTCTGTGGTTGGGGTCGTTGAAGTCGAACATCGGGCACACGCAGGCGGCGGCCGGGGTGGGCGGGATCATCAAGATGGTCGAGGCGATGCGGCACGGGGTCCTGCCCAAGACCCTGCACGCCGAAGAGGCCTCGCCGCACGTGGACTGGTCGGAGGGAACCGTACGCCTGCTCACCGAACCCGTCGCATGGGGCGAGAACGGCCGCCTGCGCCGGGCCGCCGTGTCCTCCTTCGGCGTGAGCGGGACCAACGCCCACACCATCATCGAACAGGCCCCGCCGGCACCCGACGCGGAAGAGGATCCCTCGGGCCGGGACCGGACCGAATCGCCCGGAGGCCCCACGCCCGTGGCGTGGACCCTCTCCGGACGCAACGGTGCGGCCCTGCGCGAGCAGGCGGAGCGGCTGTTGGCGCACGTCCTCGGCCTCGGCGACGTCAGCACGGTGGACGTGGCCCATTCCCTGGCGACCTCGCGGGCCGCACTGGAACACCGAGCCGCCGTGGTCGGGACGGACCTGCCCGGACTCGTCGCCGGTGTGAAGGCCGTGGCCGAAGGGACCTCCGCCGCACAGGTGGTCGAGGGGATCGGCAGCCGCGACGGCGAAACCGCGTTCCTCTTCTCGGGGCAGGGCAGCCAGCGGCTCGGCATGGGAAGTGAACTGCACGCCTCCTTTCCCGTGTTCGCCGACGCCTTCGACGAGGTCTGCTCCGCGCTGGACCGGCACCTCGAACGCCCCCTGAAGGGCGTCGTGTTCGGCGAGGACCCCGAACTGCTCGACCGGACCGGATACGCGCAGCCCGCCCTGTTCGCGGTCGAGGTGGCGCTGTTCCGGCTGGTGGAGTCCTGGGGCGTCCGTCCGGACTTCCTGGCGGGCCACTCCGTGGGCGAGTTCGCCGCCGCGCACGTGGCGGGTGTGCTCTCCCTCGACGACGCGGCGGCTCTGGTGGCGGCGCGCGGCCGGCTGATGCAGGCGCTCCCCTCCGGCGGTGTGATGGTCGCGGTGCAGGCCTCGGAGGACGAGGTACGCGACCTGCTCGCCGGGTTCGAGGACCGTGCGGGCATCGCCGCGGTCAACGGCCCTTCGGCCGTGGTGGTTTCGGGCGCGCAGGACGCGGTGGCCGCGGTCGTGGACCGGCTCGCGGCCGACGGCCGCAAGACGAAGGCGCTGACCGTCTCGCACGCCTTCCACTCCCCGCTGATGGACCCGATGCTCGAAGAGTTCCGCACGACCCTGGAAACGGTCACCTTCGAAGCCCCGCGCGTGCCGATCGTCTCCACCCTCAGCGGCGGTCCGGTATCGGCGGAGGAGTTCTGCTCGGTCGACTACTGGGTGCGCCACGTCCGTGAGGCCGTCCGCTTCGCGGACGCCGTCACCGCCCTCGCCGGCGAGGGCGTCGGCACCTTCCTGGAGATCGGTCCGGGCGGCGTCCTGACCGCCATGGCCCAGGCCGTCCTCGACGACGACGAAGCAGCCGTCATCCCCGTACTGCGCGCCGACCGGGCCGAGGGCCTGGCCGTCACCACCGCCCTCGCCCACCTCCACGTCCGCGGCACGCCCGTCGACTGGACGGCCGTCTTCGCCGGACACGGCGCGCGACGAGTGGACCTGCCCACCTACGCCTTCCAGCGCGAGCACTACTGGCTCGAAGCGGCCCCGGCCGCCGGTGGTCGCCGTACCACGATCGAGGAATGGCAGTACGACGTCACCTGGAAGCGGCTGACGGACCTTTCGGCCGATCCGGCCACCGGCCCCGCGGCCGATCGGGCGGCCGCGACGGCCGACGGGCACTGGCTGCTGGTCCTGCCCGCCGTCGGCCCGGACCACGACAGCGGCGCCGAACCCCTCGGGGCCGGACTCCGGGACGTGCTCGCCGCACACGGCTGCCCCGTCACCTCCCTCACCGTCGACGGCGCGCAGGACCGGGAGACGCTCACCGCACGGCTGCGCGAGGCCACGGACGCCATGCCCCCGCGCGCCGTCGTCTCGTTGCTCGCACTGGACGAGCGCCCCGTCGAAGGCCTGGCCGCCCTGACCGGCGGCGTCGCCGCCACCCTGACCCTGCTCCAGGCGCTGGGCGATGCGGGCGTCGAGGCGCCGCTGTGGTGCGCCACGCGCGGCGCGGTGTCCACCTCGCCCGACGACCACCCGGTCACGGCCCCCGGACAGGCCCAGATCTGGGGACTCGGCCGGGTGGCCGCGCTGGAGCACCCCGGCCGGTGGGGCGGTCTCCTCGACCTGCCCCCGGACTGCCGAGGACCCGTACCGGCCCGGATCGTGGCCGCCCTCACCGCCGGAGGCCAGGAAGACCAGCTCGCCGTCCGCGCAGACGGGGTGTTCGCCCGCCGCCTCGCCCGCGCCGACCGGGCCGGCGCCCACACCGCCGGGGAGTGGCGCCCCCGCGGAACCGTGCTGATCACCGGCGGGACCGGCGCGCTCGGCGGGCACGTCGCCCGGCTGCTCGCCGCCCGCGGCGCCGAACACCTGGTGCTGACCAGCCGACGCGGCCCCGAGGCCCACGGCGCCGACGAACTGCGCGCCGAACTGGAGTCGCTGGGCGCCCGCGTGACCCTGGCCGCCTGCGACGTGTCGGACCGCGACGCCCTGTCCCGGCTGCTCGCCGACCTGACGGACACGGCGGGCACGGCCGGCCCCCTCACCGCGGTGGTGCACACGGCGGGCGTGGACACCTCCGCCCTGCTGGCCGACACCGACCCGGCCGCCTTCGCCGCCGTCCTGGCCGCCAAGGCCGCGGCCGCCGTCCACCTCGACGAGCTCCTCGACGCACTGCCCGGTGGCCCCGCCGAACTCGACGCGTTCGTACTGTTCTCCTCCATCGCCGGAGTGTGGGGCGCGGGCGGCCAGGCCGCGTACAGCGCCGCCAACGCCCACCTGGACGCGCTCGCCGCCGCCCGCCGGGCCCGGGGCCTGCCGGCCACCGCCCTGGCCTGGGGACCCTGGGCCGACGCGGGCATGGCCGCCGGCCCCGGGATCGCCGAGAACCTGCGCCGGCGCGGCCTCGATCCCCTGGCGGCCGAATCCGCCCTCACCGTGCTGGAACGCGCCATCGCCCGGAACGCGACCGCCGTGACCGTCGCCGACGTGGACTGGGCGCGCTTCGCCCCCACCTTCACCGTCGGCCGCCCCAGCCCCCTGCTCGCAGACCTGCCCGAAGTCCGCGAGGCCGTCTCCGTACGGGCGGGCCACCCCGATGGGGCGCAAGACACCGCGGGCGCCCTGCGCCGGGCCCTCGACCGGGCGGACCCGGCCGAACGCGACCGCACCCTCGTGGAACTCGTAAGGGCCGAGGCCGCGGCCGTGCTCGGACACCCGGGCCCCGAGGCCGTCGAACCCGGCCGGGCCTTCCGCGACCTCGGCTTCGACTCACTGACCGCCGTCGAACTGCGCAACCGCCTCGTCAAGGCCACCGGACTGCGGCTGCCCACCACCATGGTGTTCGACTACCCGTCGGCGCTCGACCTCGCCGGCGCGCTCCTGGTCGAACTCCTCGGTACCGCCGACGCCCCCGAGAGCGCCGCCGTCCCCGTACGCGCCGACGACGAGCCGATCGCCATCGTCGCCATGAGCTGCCGCTACCCGGGCGGGGTCCGCTCGCCCGAAGAGCTGTGGCGGCTGGTCGACGAGGGCACGGACGCCATGTCGGTCTTCCCCGACAACCGCGGCTGGGACCTGGACACCCTCTACCACCCCGACCCCGACCACCCGGGCACCACCTACGCCCGCGCCGGCGGCTTCCTCTACGACCTCGCCGACTTCGACGCCGCCTTCTTCGGCATCTCGCCGCGCGAGGCGACCGCCATGGACCCCCAGCAGCGACTGCTCCTGGAGACGTCCTGGGAGGCCTTCGAGCGGGCCGGCATCGATCCGGCGAGCGTGCGCGGCAGCCGCACCGGAGTGTTCGTCGGCTCCGGGTACCAGGACTACATCCGGCGCGGCATCGCCGTCCCCGAAGACGTCGAGGGCTACCTGGGCACCGGCAACGCCGCCAGCGTCGCCTCCGGGAGGATCGCCTACACCCTCGGCCTCGAAGGACCGGCCGTCACCGTCGACACGGCCTGCTCGTCCTCCCTCGTGGCCCTCCACATGGCGGCCCAGGCCCTGCGCCGCGGCGAGTGCGAACTCGCCCTGGCGGGCGGGGTGACGGTCATGTCCAGCTCCGGCGCGTTCGTCGAGTTCAGCCGCCAGCGCGCCCTCTCCGCCGACGGCCGCTGCAAGGCGTACTCCGCCGACGCCGACGGCACGGGCTGGGGCGAAGGCGTCGGCATGCTGCTGGTGGAGCGGCTGTCCGACGCCCGCCGCAACGGACACCGCGTCCTGGCCGTCGTCCGGGGCAGCGCCGTCAACCAGGACGGCGCCTCCAACGGCCTCACCGCCCCCAGCGGCCGCGCCCAGCAACTCGTCATCCGGCAGGCCCTCGCCAACGCCGGCCTGTCCACCGCCGACGTCGACGCCGTCGAGGGGCACGGCACGGGCACCCGGCTCGGAGACCCCATCGAAGCCTCCGCGCTGCTCGCCACGTACGGCCGGGACCGCCCCGCGGACCGGCCGCTGTGGCTGGGCTCCCTCAAGTCCAACATCGGACACACCCAGGCCGCCGCCGGAGCGGGCGGCATCATCAAGATGGTGCAGGCCCTGCGGCACGGAACGCTCCCCAGGACCCTGCACGCCGAGGAGCCGACCCCGCACGTCGACTGGAGCGCCGGCGCCGTCCGGCTGCTGACCGAGCCCGTCGCCTGGGACCCCGCCGAGCACCGCCCCCGGCGGGCCGCGGTCTCCTCCTTCGGGATGAGCGGGACCAACGCCCACGTCATCATCGAGGAAGCACCGGAAGCACCGGAAGCACCGGAAGCACCGGACGCGCCGCGGACGGGTCCCCGGCCCCCGGCCGGAGCGGCGGCCGTACCCCTGGCGCTGTCCGCCCGCACGGGAGCGGCACTGGAACAGCAGGCCGGACGCCTCGCCGCGCTGCTGCGCGAGGACGGCACCCGGCCGCGCGACATCGGATACGCCCTCGCCACCACCCGCACCCTCTTCGACGAACGCGCCGTGGCGGTCGGCGAGGACCGCGACGAACTGGTCGCGGCCCTGGAGGCGATCGCCTCCGGCGGCTCCCACGAGTTCGCGGTCCGCGGCTCGGCCGGATCCCCCGCCCAGCCGGTGTTCGTCTTCCCCGGCCAGGGCTCCCAGTGGGCGGGCATGGCGATCGAGCTCCTCGACACCTCGCCCGTCTTCCGCGACCGGATCACCGCCTGCGGCGAAGCGCTCGCACCGTACGTGGACTGGACGCTCGACGACGTCCTGCGGGGCGCCGACGGAGCCCCCGCGCTGGACGGCCCGGACGTGATCCAGCCGGTGCTGTGGGCGGTGATGGTGGCCCTCGCCGGACTGTGGAGTGCGTGCGGGGTCCGCCCGGCCGCCGTCGTCGGCCACTCGCAGGGCGAGATAGCGGCCGCCGTCGTCGCCGGGGCACTGACCCTGGAGGACGGCGCCCGGCTCGTGGCCCGCCGCAGCGCCCTGCTCGCCCGGCTCGCCGGGCGCGGCGGCATGGTGTCGGTCCCGCGGTCCGAGGCCGAGGTCACCGCGCGCCTCGCCCCCTGGGAGGACCGCCTCGCCGTGGCCGCCGTCAACGGGCCGCGCACCGTGGTCGTCGCCGGCGAACCGGACGCGCTGGCCGAACTCGTCGACGCCTGCGCGGCCGACGGCATACAGGCCAAGCGCGTCAGGGTGGACCTGGCCTCGCACTGCGCCCAGGTCGAGGAGGTGCGGGACGAACTGGCCGCGGAACTCGCCCCGCTCGTCCCGAGCACGCCCAAGATCCCGTTCTGCTCGACCGTGACGGGCGACATGCTCGACACCGCGCCCGACGCCGCGTACTGGTACGGCAACCTGCGCCGGACCGTACGCTTCGAGCAGGCGGTCCGGCGTCTGCGCGCGGACGGACACCGCGTCTTCATCGAGATCAGCCCGCACCCGGTCCTGGTGTACGGACTCCAGGACACCCTCGACGACGCCCGTACGGACGGCCCCGCCGAAGCCGTCGTGCCGACCCTGACCCGCTCCGCGGGCGGCGCCCGGCGCTTCCTCGCCTCCCTGGGCGAGGCACACGCGCACGGCGTCCCGGTCGACTGGACCGCGGTGTTCGGCGACCCGACCGGCACCCCGGCCGAACTGCCCACCTACCCCTTCCAGCGGCAGCGGTACTGGCTCGACGCGCCCGACACCGCGGCGCAGACGGCACCGGCGCCGCAGTCCGCCGCGGACGCCGAGTTCTGGGCGGCCGTGGAACGCGAGGACCTGACCTCCCTCGCCGAGGAGCTGCGCTTCGACGAGGACACCACCCTCGCCACCGCGCTCCCGGCACTGCACGCCTGGCACCGCGGCCGCCGCGACGAGGACGCGACCCGGGCCTGGCGCTACCGGATCGGCTGGAAGCCGGTGCCCGACGCGGCCCCGCCCGCCCTCGCCGGACGCTGGCTCGCGCTCGTCCCCCGGGACCGGCTCGAAGACCCCGCGGTGGAGCTGGCGCTCGACTCCCTCGGCGCACACGGCGCCGACACCGTCCGGCTGGCCGTCACCGGAGACGAGGACCGTCACACCCTCGCCGACAGGCTGCGGGAAGCGGGCGCCGGCGTACGAGGAGTCCTGTCCCTGCTCGCCCTCGCGGACCAGGCCCACCCCGACCACCCGGCCGTCCCGCTCGGCCTCGCCACCACCCTGCTCCTCGTGCAGGCGCTCGGCGACGCCGACGTCGACGCGCCCCTGTGGTGCGTGACCCGGGGCGCCGTGTCCACCGGGCCCGCCGACCCCCTCCGCGCCGTACCCCAGGCGACGGTGGCGGCGCTGGGCCGGGTCGTGGCCCTGGAACACCCCGCACGCTGGGGCGGCCTCGTGGACCTGCCCGCCGACGTACGGGCCACGGATGCGGGGACCGGACGCCGGCTGGCCGCCGTGCTCCGCGGAGCCACCGGAGAGGACCAGATCGCCCTCCGCGCCGACGGCGCCCACGCCCGCCGGATGCTCCGCGCCACCGGCACCGACATCCCCGCCGGGCCCGGCTGGCAGCCGCGCGGCACCGTACTGGTCACCGGCGGCACCGGCTTCATCGGGAGCCGGGTCGCCCACTGGCTGGCGGCCGCCGGCGCCGAACACCTGGTACTGACCAGCCGTCGCGGCCCCGCGGCCGACGGCGCCGATGAGCTGCGCGCCGAACTGGAGGCACTGGGCGCCCGCGTGACGCTCGCCGCCTGCGACATGGCCGACCGGACGGCGGTGGCCGCCCTCCTGGACTCGCTCGCCGACCTGCCGCCGCTCAGCGCCGTGGTCCACGCCGCCGGCATCGGCACGCCCGCCCTGCTCGCCGACACCACCGTGGCCGAGGCCGCCGACGTACTGGGCGCCAAGGCCGCCGGCGCGGCCCACCTCGACGCGCTGCTCGGCGACCGCGAACTGGACGCCTTCGTCCTGTTCTCCTCCGGCGCCGCCGCCTGGGGCAGCGGCGCCCAGTCCGCCTACGCGGCGGCGAACGCCTCCCTCGACGCCCTCGCCGAACACCGGCGGGCGCGCGGCCTGACCGCCACGTCCATCGCCTGGGGCGCCTGGGGCGGCGGCGGCATGGTCGACCGCGCCGCCGAGGAACGGCTGAGGCTGCGCGGCCTGGACCCGATGGACCCCGCACTCGCCGTACTGGCCCTGCGGCGCGCGGTCGAACACGGGGACACCTCGGTGATCGTCGCCGACGTGGACTGGAAGCGCTTCCTGCCCGGGTTCACCGCCGCCCGGCCGAGCCCGCTGCTCGGGGGCCTGCCCGAGGTGGCCCGCCTGCTGGCCGCCGAGGAGAGCGGCGCGGACGCGGGGTCCGACGGCGAACCCCTCCTGGTACGCCGGCTGACGGGCCTGCCCGCCACCGAACGCGACGCGGCCGCGCTGGAATTCGTACGCTCCGAGGCCGCCACCGTACTCGGCCACCCCTCCGCCGACGCCGTACGGGAACGGCACGTCTTCCTGGAACTCGGCTTCGACTCGCTGACCGCCGTCCGGCTCGCGAAGCGGCTCGGCCGGGCCACCGGCCTCAAACTGCCCAGCACCCTGGTCTTCGACCACCCCACCCCCGCGGCGGTGACCACCCGGCTCCTGGCCCTCCTGGCGGAGGCCTCCGGCGGGTCCCACGGAGCCGGACCGGCCCCGCGCGACGAGCAGGACGACCTGCTCGTCGGCCTCTACCGCCGGGCCGGTGAACTGGGCAGGCTCTCCGAGGGCATCGGGATGCTCACCGCCGCGGCCCGGCTGCGACCGGTCTTCGACGCCGCGTCGGCCGCCGACCACGGTCCGGTCCCGGTCCGGCTGGCACACGGGGACGAAGGGCCGCAGCTGATCTGCTTCGGCCCGTACATGGCGCCCTCCGGGGTGCACCAGTACGCCCGCTTCGCCGCCGCGTTCGGCGGCCGGCGCACCGTCTGGGCCCTGCCCGAGCCGGGCTTCGCCCCGGGGGAGGCGCTGCCGCAGGACGTCGCGGCCCTCGTCGAGGTGCACGTCCGGGCCGTCGCCGACTGCGCGGGCGAGGAGCCCGTGGTGCTCGTCGGCTACTCCTCGGGGGGCTGGGTCGCGCACGCCGTGGCCTGCCGGCTGGAGGAGCTGGGCCGGCCCGTCGAAGGCATCGTGATGCTGGACAGCTTCACCCGCGAACAGGGCATGGCCGACCGTTTCCAGTCGGCGGTGGTACGGGAACAGTCGGAGCGCTTCGACTTCATCTCCGCGCCCGGCACCCAGCTCACCGCGATGGGCGGCTACCTCGCCGTCTTCGAGGACTGGGACGCCCCGGTGGCGAAGGCGCCCACGCTGGTCGTCCGCGCCGCGGACCGCATGGCGCACGGCGAGGACGGGACCGACGACCGGCCGCCCGCGCCCGGACACGCCCAACAGGTCACCGAAGTCCCCGGCGACCACTACACGCTGATGGAACGGCACGCGCCGTCCACGGCGACCGCGGTCGACGAATGGGTCCTCAAGCTGTCCTGACCCCCGCCACCCACACCCGCCCACCCGAAGGGAATCACGCCACACCATGAGCACCCCCGCCCGCACCGCCACCCCCACCGACAACAGCCTGTGGATACGCCGGTTCCAGCCCAGGCCGGACGCCGGCGTCCGGCTGGTCTGCCTGCCGCACGCCGGCGGCTCCGCGAGCTTCTATCTCCCCCTGGCCCGGAACATGCCGGACTTCGCCGACGTCCTGTGCGTCCAGTACCCCGGCCGCCAGGACCGTCGAGCCGAGCCCCTCATCGACAACGTCCCGGAACTCGCCGACCAGGTGTTCACCGCACTGCTGCCCTGGGCGGACCGGCCGTTGGCGTTCTTCGGCCACAGCATGGGCGCCTCGGTGGCCTACGAGGTCGCGGCCCGTTTCGAGCGCGAGAAGGGCATCGTCGCGGCGGCGCTCTTCGCCTCCGGGCGCCGGGCTCCCTCGGCACCGCGGCACGAGACCGTGCACCTGCTCGACGACCGGGGCCTGATCGACGAGGTCAAGAGCCTCAGCGGCACCGACACACAGCTGCTCGGGGACGAGGAGGTGCTCCGGATGGTCCTCCCGGCCATCCGCGCCGACTACCGGGCCGCCGAAACCTACGCCCCCGAGCCGGGGGAGCCCTTGCACTGCCCCCTGGTCGCCATGATCGGCAGCGACGACCCGAAGGTGACACCGGCGGAGGCGGCGGCCTGGGCCGCGCACACCGAAGGCCCGTTCGACCTGCGAGTCTTCTCCCAGGGACACTTCTACCTGGTACGCGACCAGGCCGAGGTGGTCCGCACCATGACGGACCACCTCCGCACCTCCGTCACTCCACCGATCCCGGTCCGCCGCCCCGGGGTGGGCGAGGTTCAGCCGCGCGGAGGGCCCGGGTTCCCCTGCCAGGACTGGTACGCCGGAGCGCCGTGTGCCGGCTGCCGGTAGGGAGCCGGGGCCGGGCGGCCGTTGCGCAGCAGCGTGGCGAAGTGGTCGTGCAGGTTGCGGGCTTGGTCGGCCGGGGGAACGTACGCGGTGACGGATCCGTCGGTCCGCCGGACCGTCACCACGACGCCGCCCTGCGGGTCCACTTGATGCCACACCCCGAGGAGAGCGGTCCCCGGAACCCACCCCGGCTCGGTCTCCGGACCGCCGCCGCGCCACCGGCGCAGCACCGTTCGCCGGTAGCCCGGAATCAGCAGCCCCGGGAGCGTCACCACGACGAACAGGAACAACAGGACGCCGGCGACCACCCCGGCTGTCCAGTGCAACAGTGCGATGAGCGTGCCGTAGCAGACCGCCACGATGAACACCCACATGCAGGCCGTGACGGCGGCCTCCGGCGCCCCGCTCTTGCGGAGCAGACTGAACATCCCCACCGACGCGAGCAGCACCAGTGCGGTGACGCACCCGGCTCCGTCGCCGAAGAGTGTGTCGGCGACGCGGCCGGCGAGCCGGTCCCGTCTGACGACGAAGCCGTGCTCGTGGAACCGGACGTTCATCCGTCCGCCCGGCGTGGCTCTCACGCCCTTGATCTCGTACATGGTGATCACGCTAGCGCCGACGTTCACCCCCTGGAGGACCACCCCCTTCGTCCCCGCGCTCACACGGCCCCCTCAGCGGTGAACTGCGGCGACACGGCGGCCTGACGGTTCCGTCGTGATGCGCGTCAGGCCCTGCTCGCCGGACGGGTCCGGTACAGCACACAGCGGCGGAGCGGCCCCTCGGGCACGCTCGGATCCTCGAAGTCGTCAGCCGGATCGCGGGTCATCCCGATGCGGCGCATCACCGCCTGGGAACGGAGGTTGCCGACGGTCGTCGTCGCGATGATCTCCGGCAGCCCGAGGGTCTCGAAGCCGAAGGCCAGGCAGGCGCGGGCGGCCTCGGTGGCGTAGCCGGTTCCCCACGCCGCACGCACCAGCCGCCATCCGACGTCCACCCCCGCGAACGGCATGCCCTCGTCCACCGTGTCCAGGCCGGCGCGCCCGAGGAACTCACCGGTCTCCCGTGCTTCGAGTGCCCACCAGCCGAATCCCCGCGCGTCGAAGTCGGCCCGCATGCGGGCCACCACGGCGTCGCTCTGCTTCCGCGTCAGCAGTGCCCCCAGGTGTTCGCGCACCTCGGGGTCGGCGTTCATCGCCGCCCACGGTTCGAGGTCGGATTTCCGCCACCGGCGGAGCACGAGACGGTCGGTACGCAGCTCTGGCATGCCGGTCAGGAAACGCCATCACGGCCACCGTGTCGACCGGATAATCGGTTGCGGCCCGGCGATGGGGCGGATGCAATGTCCCGCACGGTCGCCCGGGTGCGCCCGCCAGGGCGAGTCCACCGGACCCCGTACGACCCGGGGATCGCCACGCTGCGATCCGGGCGCACCTCGACCGGATCGCCATACGGGAGACACCCACGCATGAGTACGCCCCCATCGCCTTCCGCGTCGGTACGGACCGACGGACCAGCCGTCCGCATCGGCGCCCTCGTTCCGCTGACCCGGCCCGGCTGGGTCGAGGCGGGGCGGCACCTGCTTGCCGGACTCGAACTGGCCGTGTGCGAGGTCAACGACACCGGCGGGATCTCCGGAAGCCCACTGGAACTGGTGGTCCGGGACACCGCGGCTGATCCGCGCAGGGCCGCGGCGGCCGTCGACGAACTGGACCGCCTGGGCGTGGCAGCCGTGGCGGGGGAGTACCACAGCGTCGTCGCCCGCACGGCCGCTGCCAGGGCCCACGCCCGCGGCCTGCCGTTCCTCTGCTCGTCGGCGGTTCTCGACGCGCTCACCGAACAGCCGACGCCCTGGGTCGCGCGCCTCGCCCCGGCGCAGTCCCACGGCTGGCGGACCTACGCGGACTTCCTCCTGGCCGCCGGCCACAGCCGCATCGCCGTAGCGGTCGATCCGAGTGTCTACTGGGCGTCCGGGACCCGCATCCTGCGGGACCACCTCGCTCCACGCGGCGCCGCCGTCATCGAACTCGACATGCGTGAGCTCGCCCCCGAGGCCGTGTGCGACGCACTCGTCGACCACCGGGCGACGGCCCTGCTCCTCCTGGTCGGCCACCCGGAGCCGGCCGTGCCCGTCGTCCGGTCCGTCCGCCACGACCCGCGCCTCGCCGACGTCCTGATCGGCGCCCCGGCCGGACAGCCGGAGTTCTCGCAATGGGCGACGCTGCTCGGCTCCGCCGGCGCCGCGATCCCGTTCCTGCGCTACCTGCCCGAGCGCCTCGGCCCGCTCGGCGCACGGGTGGGGAAGGCCCTCCGCGAGCGGCTGGCCGAAGCGCCCTCCTTCGTCGCCTTCGAGGGATACGACACGGTCACCGTCCTCGCCGATGTGCTGCGCTCCCACGGCCCGGACCGGGCGCGCATCGCCGAATCCTGGCCGCACGTCACGGTCGAAGGCACCCGGGGGCAGATCCGGTTCTCCCGCACGCCGGGCATCAGCGTCTGGCAATGGGCCTGGACGCCGGTCCAGGTCGTCGACCGGGATCCGGCGGAACCCGCGCGCTTCCGGGTCCTCCACACCGGCTGAGGGAGCACGAAGGGGCCCCGCGGGCCGCCGGCCGACGCGCGGGGCTCAGCAGGGCTCGACGGACGGCCGGACCTTCGGCAGGCACCGAGGCCGCAGGGATCCCCTGATCGTGCGGGGTCGGACCGATCAGGCCGAACGGACAGAGAGGCCGGTCAGACCCGACGGACAGCGTTCGCGCTACGGCTGCCGGGCGAGCATCCGGGCGAGCGCCACCGCCCCCGCGACCCCGTCCCGCACCGGATGCGGGACCAGCCCCCACCGGGCCACGCGGCCGGCGAACCGCTCCAGCAGCGGGCCCTCCCGTCCCAGCAACCCTCCCGCCGTGACCAGGGGTTCGCCGCGTCGAGGCCGCAGCGCCCGCGCGCTCTCGGCGAGCAGGTCGGCGGCTTCGTCGAGGATCCGGCCCGCCACCGCGTCCCCGTCGACGGCCGCCCCGACCACCAGCGGGCAGTACCGGGCCAGCGAGGCGGGTCCGGATGCGGCGAGGGCGCCGTCGACGAGGGCGAAGCGCACCGACGCCGGGTAGCTCTGGTACCAGGCCCGGGACTCCTCGGGCAAGGCGTTCCAGCTCGTGAACGCCAAGTCCTTCCATGCCCACCGCCCCGTGTGCCTGGACGTCGCGGGCCTGGCCGACGGCGCCAACGACCTCCGGGTGGGCGTCTACACCTGCAGCACGAGCTACGGAGACGACCACTGGTGGCAGGTCGCCTGACCCGGTCCCGACCACCCTCCCCTCGCCCTCCACGGGGCCTGCTGCGGGGCGCCGCGCGCCGGCGCCCCGCAGCGGTGCCGCCCGGTCCGGGACCGGGCGGTGCCGTGAGCGACCGCGCACCCGGCCGTATTTCGGTTGCGTCGGCCCTGGATCGACGCTGCACTGTGGCCGGGCACCACGAGGCGTGGTGCCGCACACCGAGGAGGCGGCGGCCCGCAATGCAGATTCGTTCCACGACCGATGACGACCTCGACGTCTTCGTCGACACGCTCCACGCCGCGTTCGGGCGTTTCCCGGAAACCCCGGTCGAGGGCGGCGGACTCTGGTGGTCGGCGCTCGAAGCCGATCGCTGCCTGCTCGCCCTGACGGCGGACGGGCGGCCCGTCGGCACCGCCGGCGCGCACTCCTTCGAGCTCACCCTCCCCGGTGGGGCCCTCGTTCCGGCCGCCGGGGTGACCGCCGTGGGCGTCCTGCCCTCGCACCGGCGCCAAGGCGTGCTCAGCGCGATGATGCGGCATCAGATCGCCGAGCTGCGCGAGCGCGGGGAGTTCCTCTCCGTGCTGTTGGCCTCCGAGGCCCTGATCTACCGCAGGTTCGGCTACGGACCGGCGACCTACACGGCGCGCCTGACGGTGCCGCGCCACGAGGCCGCCCTCGCCGTCCCCCGGGCGCGCGCGATGGCCGGCGCGCCGGGGACCGGCTCGGACGCCGGGCCGGACACCGGCTCGGTGGAGGTGCTGCGGAGCGCCGACTGCGGCGCGGTCCTGGAGGAGGTCTACGACCGGTACCGCCGCGCACAGCCCGGCGCCCTGTCCCGGCCGCACCGCTGGTGGGCCCTGCGGGCGGGGCAGCCCCCGGTCGCCCCGGCGCCGCGCTACGTCGCGGTGCACCGTGACGCCGACGGCGTACCGGACGGGTACGCCAGCTACTCGGTCGGCGAGGCCGCCACCCTGACGGTCGACGAGACCATCGCCACCGAAGACGCCGTCACCACGGCCCTGGCGCGATTCCTGCTCGGCCACGACCTGGTCACTCAGGTCGTGTTCAAGCACTTCCCGCCCCAGCACCCGCTCCGCTGGCAGCTCGCCGACTTCCGGGCCGGCCAGGTGGGCAACGACACGGACTGGCTCTGGGTGAGACTGCTGGACGTACCACGTGCGCTGACCGCGCGCGGCTGGTTCACGGACGGCGAGCTCGTCCTCGACGTCGACGACCCGTTCCTCGGCGAGCGCAACCGTTACCTGCTGACCGTCCGGGACGGCGAGGCCGAGTGCGTTCCGACGGGCCGGGAGCCCGACCTGTCCCTGGACATGAGCGATCTGGGCTCGGTCTACCTCGGCGGCACCGCCCCGAGCACGCTCGTGCGCGCCGGACACGTCCGGGCCCACCACCCGGGCGCGGCCGTCCTCGCCGACGCCCTCTTCCGCGCCGAGCGAACCCCGCACTGCCTGCACTGGTTCTGACCGCGCATCCGCCGCCGGGCCCCGTCAGGAGCCCGACGGCCGGTGCTCCTGTCCGGGGAAGACCGTCCGGGGAGCCGGTGACGACCGGTGACGACCGGCGCGGCCGTCGGCCGGCACCGGCGGTCCCGGTCACCGGGAAGAACGGGCGCGGAGACGGTCAGCCGTTGGCCGCGGCCAGGAGCACGTCCACGAGCCGGTCCGCGGCGTCCGGCCTGCCGTACGCACGCGCCCGCTCCGCCATCGCCGCACGCCGACCGGGGTCGGTCAGCAGCGGCCCCAGAGCGTCCCCGAGGGCCTGCGTCGTGACCTCGCCCAGCAGGGCGACCGCCGCGCCCGCGTCTGCCAGGTGCTGGGCATTGTGCGCCTGCTCGTTCCCCGCGGAAGTGGCCAGCGGAACGAACACGGCCGGCTTGCCCAGCGCGGTCAGCTCCGCCAGCGTGCCGGCCCCGCTCCGCGAGAGCACCACATCGGCCAGCGCCAGCACGTCGGGCAGCTCCGGCCCGACGAAGCCGGTCAGGTGGTAGCGCCCGGCCAGGACCGGGTCCAGGGCGGCCGCGGCGCTGCGGAGTTCGTCCACGTTCGCCGGGCCGCACTGGTGGATCACGTTCGCGTAGGTCAGCAGCCAGGGCAGCAGGTCCCGAACGACGCCGTTGATCTGCTGGGCACCCTGCGCGCCACCGGTGACGTAGACCGTCGGCAGCCGCCGGTCGAACCCGTACAGCGCCAGCGCCTCGACCGCCTTGTCCGGGTGACCGGACAGCACCTCCGGCCGCACCGGGTTTCCGGTGACGACCGCGCGGTCCCGCACATCGGCGGGCAGCAGGGCCAGCGACGACTCCGAGGACACCGCGATCCGGGTCGCGGAACTGGCGAGCTTCCGGTTGGCCAGGCCCAGCCGGACCGTCTGCTCGTGCAGGACCAGGGGACGCCGGTTGAGCCGCGCGGCGAGACCAGCCGGAACGGCGACGTAACCGCCGGTCGCCAGGACGACGTCGGGCTGGAACTCGGACACGATCGCACGGGCCTGCGCCACACCGAGCGGAACCCGGGCCATGTCCTTCACGTTCGCGGCGGACAGCATCTTCAGCGGGTTCGACGAGCGACGGATCTTCCCCGTGGCCACCGTCTTGAAGGCGATGCCCTCCGCCGGAGCGACGCGCGCCTCAAGACCGTCCTGGGTGCCGATCCACAGGACGTCCAGGGTGCCGCCCGCAGCCGCGAGCCGACCTTGCAGGGTCCGTACCGCAGTCAGGGCCGGATAGGTATGACCGCCGGTGCCGCCGCCCGTCACGAGCAGCCGGAAAGAACGCGGGAGCGAAGGAGTATCCACCTGGTCACCCTACTGTTCGACGGCCGGCGACCACGACCGGGGGGGCGGCCGTCGCCGCGGCGCGGCCGCCGGAACGCGCGCCGCCGGCCGGAAGGAGCCGTGCCGGGCATGGCGTACCGACCCGACCCGGCGCACACCCGACCCCGGCCGGTCACGCCGCGTCGGCGTCGGCCCGGTTGCGACTGGTCGCGACGGCCCGGCCAGGCCCGAGGGCGCCTCGCGAGGATGTGGCTGCGGGCGTAATTCCCTCTCCCCGGGCGCCGGTCCGTCCGTAGGATCACGGCATGCCGAAAGACGAACCCGTGACCCGAGCCTCGTTTTCCGACCGCCTCCAGCCGATCGTCGTCCCCAGACCGCTGTCGCTCCTGCCGGGCCGGGTCTGGTCGGACGAGGAATGGGAGTGCATCCGGCTGGGCTACAGCGCCCGGGACATGGACGAGAAGTGGAACGTCTTCGCCGAGGGGAACGTCGTCCATCTGCACCGGAGCTGGACGGGCCACGGGGTCGTCGAAGCGACCTTCACCCCTCTCGACAGCGGCGGCCGGCAGGTCACCGAGGCGGTGGTGGAGCGTGACGGGGACCGCTACAGCGGCACGGATGACGCGTACGACTGCCTGATGCTGGAACTCGTGCTCAGCGCCATCGTGCTCGGTGAGCCGGCACAGGAGCTCCGCGCGCGACTGGTGGAGCGGGTCCGCGGGGCGTCGGGCCGCGAGGACGTTCCCGCCGGGATCGTGCTGCACAGCGCTCTGGGCCTCCGCTCGGGTTCGTAGCCCGGCAGCCGCCCGAGGAGCGGGCCACGCCAGGGCCGCTCCCCCCCGCTCGGGGCGCGCTCGACGTCGGGGATCAGACCCAGGTGTAGTTCGCGTCCGTGACGGCGTCCAGGGCGGGGTTGGCGACCGGTGCGCGGGGGTGGTCCAGGGCGGCGAGCGCGGGCCCGATGGGCGGGAAGACCGGCAGCAGGGCGGCGTCGCGGTAGGGGACCCACTCGATGACGCCGATCTCATGGCCGCCGTCGGGGAGTTCGTCCAGCTCGTGCGTGGCGAGGCGGGCACGGACCTCGGGGGTGATGTGGAGGCGGTAGATCAAGTGGATCTTGCGAGGGGACGGGGTGGGCCCCGGGCGGGTGACGCGCTGGTCGACGACCCACATGAGGTCACCGCCGTCCGCCTGGTCCACGTCGAGTCCGAGCTCTTCGCCGAGTTCCCGGCGCAGGGCCCGCTGGAAGTCTTCGCCGTCCTCGACGTTGCCGCCGGGAGGGGTGTAGTGGACGGAGCCGGCGCGCTCCCGCCGGATGAGCGCGATGTCTTCGCCGCAGAAGACGACGGCTCCGGCGCGGACCTTGATCCGGGAGAAGGCTGTCGCAGGGGTGTTGTCGGTGCTGGTCATGGCCGCCAGTATCGCGGCCTGCCGCGGTGCGGGGGAGGCCCCGGCGGCCCGGCCGGGGCCTCGCGCCACCACGCGGCGCCCGGGGGCGGGACGACGGCCGGGCGGAGTCCTCAGTCGTCGTGCGCCGGCAGTCCCGCGAGGCCGGTCTCCCGCATGATGAGGCCGACCGTACCGTCGAGGGTGCTGTCGGCTCCGATGACGGTTTCGACGCCGCCGGGCAGCAGGTCGCGCTCGCGGTACCAGTCGCGCAGCTCGCGTTCGGTGACCTGGGCGCGGTACGCGGGGTCGGCTTTCGTCGCGTGGCGGAGCAGCGTTTCGGCGATCGGGATGTCGAGGTAGTAGCAGCAGGAGACGCCGCGGTGGTCGGCGAGCAGCCGCGTGAGCATGGTGCCGTAGCGGTCGGCGGAGAGGATGCCCTCGACGAGGACGTGGTACCCGGCGTCGAGCGCGTAGCGGGCCACGGAGTCGATCAGGCCGATGTTCGCGGCGCCGGGCCGGTCCCGTTCGCGCAGTACGGTCCGGCGGAGGTTGTCCTGCCCGACGAGGGCCAGGCCCCGGCCGAACCGGTCGCGGATCCCGGCCGCCACCGACGACTTGCCCGATGCCGAGTTCCCCCGTACGACGACGAGTCTGGTCCCTGCGCTTCCCACGGCCATCCGGAACACGCTACCGATACCCGGGCGGCCGGGATACGGGACGCGGACTGGCCGCGGGCCGTGGGCCGCCGACCGCTCCGGCCCGTTCCCGTGGGGCGACCGCACGGCCGGTAAACGTGATGCCTTGACAGCCCAAGTGATTAGGCGCCATATTACTTGCATGACGAGGGACGGGATCGACGGCGAGGCGCCCACGCTGGACCAGGCCAGGCGGCAGGTCGAGCGCTACGGGCTGGAGGTCGATCCGCAGGCGGTGCTGGTCGCGGTGCGGCTGATCTCGGCGGGTGCGAGGGTCGGCCGGGCGGCCGAGCTGCACTTTGCCAGGTTCGGCCTGTCGACGGGGCGCTACCGACTGCTCGCCGACCTGGAAGACCACGGCGGGGAGAAGACCCCCTCGCGCCTTGCGGCCGACCTCGATGTCTCCCGGGCCACGGTCACCGGCCTGCTGGACGGCCTTGAGCGCGAGGGCCTGATCGCCCGTCGGCCCTCCACGGAGGACGGGCGGGGCACGGTGGCCGTCTTGACCGCCCGCGGGGCGCAGCGCCTGCGCGACATGGCGTCCGAGCATTTCGGGCGGCTTGAGGCGATGGTGGACGGGCTCTCCGGCGAGGAGCGTGCGGTGTTCCTGGAACTGCTGGCCCGCGTCGTGCGCGGCAGCGCCGCCCTGTTCGCGGACTGACCCGACTTCCCTCAGGGTTTCGGCCCCGCCCGTTTGGCGGGGCCTCTTTTACGGGCTAATAGTTAGCCCCCTAATTACATCGGCGAGCCAAGGCGACACCCCGAAGGCCCCGCCGCAACCCTTCGCTTCCCTCACACGAACGAGAAAGAGGCCGGCATGCCCGCAACGAAAGACAGCACCCGCGGAAACCGGGCAGCCTCCCGGCCGGCCCGGCCGTTCACCCTGTGGCGAGAGGTCCTGACCGCCTACGCCGCCCCCGCGCTCACGGCCGGTACCGCCGGAGTCGTCACCGGGCAGCAGGCCTTGGCCGTGGCGGCCTTGACCTCCATCGCCGGCACCTCCGCCGTCGTGGCCTTCCTGGTCGGCGCCTGGCTGCGGCACGGAGGGCAGCCCCGACGGTGGACCACCACCATGCCTCGCGTCGTCCTGACCGTGGCGCTCGTCATCGCCGCCGTCGGCGCGGCGGCCCCGCTGGGATGGTTCGCCGCCCAATGGCTACCCGCCCACACCCCGGTTCCCGCCGTCCCCTGGCTGGAGCGCCTGCGCATCGACCTGCCCGCCTCCGCGGCCCTCGCCACCACCATCGTCACCCTGCGCTGGCGCGGCACCACCGCTGCCACCCCGGCATAGCCCACCCGACCGGCACCACGGCCCAGCCGCCGTACGAGTCCAAGCCCCGCCGAACCCACCCCGACCAACCGCACCCCGGCGGCATCCGTCGCCGGGAAGTCATCCAGAAATGAGCACACGATGATCGTCGTCATGGGAGCGACCGGAGCCACCGGGAACGCCCTGCTCCACCGCCTCGTCGCGCTCGGCGCACCCGTCCGCGCACTGACCCGCACCCCGCACAGGCCGATCCCCGGCATGACCGCTGCCCACCAACCGCCCGTCGAGGTCCAGTACGCCGACGCCACCGACCCCCGTTCCCTGCGCACCGCCTTCGAGGGCGCCGACCGGCTCTTCCTCGCCATGGCCAACGGCCCCGCACAGGTGGAACTCGAAACCCGTGTCATCGACGTCGCCGCCCAGGCCGGCATCGGACACATCGTCAAGATCTCCGCACCCGCCGCCGAACCCGACTCCCCGGTCGCCGTCTCCCGAGGACACCACGCCGTCGAGGAACACCTGCGCGGCAGCGGTCTCGCCCACACCATCCTGCGCCCCTACGCGTTCATGCAGAACCTCCTGCGCCTGGCCCCCACCGTGGCCCGGGGCGTCATCCTCGGCACGACGGGCGGCGCGCCCTGCAACCACATCGACTGCCGTGACATCGGCGACGTCGCCGCAGCCGCCCTCACCAGGCCGGACATCGCAGGCGGCACCTACGTCCTGACCGGACCCGAGGCCGTCACCTACTCCGAACTCGCCGCAAGACTGACCGTCCTGACCGGCAACCACATCCACTACGTCAACCTCACCCCGGACGAAATGCGAGAAGACCTCATCCGCCACGCCCACATGCCCACCTGGCTGGCCGACCACGTGACGGAGATCCAGCAACTCGCCGTGACCCGTCCCGAGACCCCGACCGGCACGGTCGCCGACATCCTCGGCCGCCCGCCCCGCACCCTCGACGCGTTCCTGCGGGAACACCGCGCCCATTTCGGGCAACGCCCGTGAGCCCGCCACGCGGTCCGGCCGCCACCCGGTCGCCCGGCCGCCGACCGACGTACCGGGGCCGGGCCAAGATGCCGGCATAGCCGGGCCGACCCGTCGGCCGCGGTGCGAGGCTAGGCCGCCTGATCGGCGCCCGCCGGGGCTTCGGCGCCCGCCGGGGCTTCGGCACGCCCGGCCGCGCGGACCAGTTCCTGCCGCGCGCCGCCGCGCGCCATGAGGTGCAGCTTGTAGCCGCCGGGCGTGCGCGCCTCGTCGGCGAGGTGCTTGACGACGCCCTTGCACACGAGCTCCTTGAGCTTCGAGCCCACCCAGCCGTCGATCTTGAACCACACCGCGGTGTCGAACCGGTCGGCGAACTGGAAGATGCCGGCGCCCCGCCCCAGACTGATGCACTGGGCGCCGAACACCTGGTTCAGTGGCGCGGGCGACTCACCGGCGATCCGGCTCAGGAGCGTGTCGGCGGCCCGCGCGCCCAGCGGCATCGCGGCCTGGCAGCTCATCCGCAGCGGCAGGCCCGATGGCGCGGCCGAGTCGCCGGCCGCGACGATGCGTACGTCGTCCACGCTGGTCAGCGTCTCGTCCGTGAGCAGGCGGCCCGCGGTATCCGTGCTCAGCCCGCTGCGCGCGGCCAGGTCCGGGACACCGAACCCGACGGCCCAGACGGTCACTTCGCTCGGCAGCTCGCGGCCATCGGCGAGCCGCACGGCATCGCGGGTCACGCCCGTCACCTCCGAGCCGGGGCCGTCGACCACGGTCACTCCGAGCCCGGCCAGTCGCCCGGCCACCGAACGCCGGCCCCGGGCGTGCAGGTAGGGGTTCAGCACGCCGCCGCACACCAGCGTCACGCGCCGGCCCCGCTCCGCCAGCTCGGCCGCGGTCTCGATGCCGGTGGGTCCGCCCCCGACCACCGTCACCGCGGCCGTCACGGCTGCGGCGTCGATCACCGACCGCAGTTCCCGCGCCTCCTCCAGGGTGGCGATCGTGTGCGCGAACTCGGCCACTCCGGGAACGCGCGGGTCGGCGCTGCCGCTGCCCACCGCGTACACCAGGTAGTCGTAGCCGACCGAGCCGCCCGACGTCAGCGTCACGCTCCGTCCCGCCGCGTCGATGCGCGCCACCGAGTCGACCATCAGCCGGACGCCCCCGGCCAGGACGTCCCGGTACTCGACGACGGCGTCGTCCGTCCCGGCCACCAGCTGGTGGAGCCGGATCCGGTGGACGAACGTCGTACGCGGGTTGATCAGCGTCACCCCCACACCGTTCCTCCGGGTCAGGCGGTTGGCCGCCATGACGCCGGCGTACCCGCCGCCGATCACGAGGACTTCGGTGGTGCCGTTCATGATCTCTCCTTGGTTCCGGGCGCGCTCGGATTCGGCGCAGCCCGCGTGGTGGCGCGGAAGGTGGGACGGATGTGCCCGGCCTGCGGCGATGCCGGCCGGCCGGCTCAGGGCTTCCAGACCGCGCGTACGGTGTCCACGTACGAGGCGGCCTGGACGCGGCCCGCCCGGGCGGCGGCCCCCCGGCGGCTCTGGTCGAGCATGTTGCGGCCGAACGCCGCGCGCGAGGCGCGGTCGGGGGTGAGGACGGCCACCGAGGCCCCGCCCGCGGCGAGTTCCGCGCCCTGTTCGATCGCGCTCGGGTGCGGACCGACGGCCTTCGGGATCGGGGCGATGGCGACGACCCGCCGATGGCCGAGGGCAAGCTGGACGTTGGCCGTCGAGCGGCTGCCGCCGTCCATCCAGCGGCGGCCGGCCACCGATACCGGCGGCCAGACCACGGGTACCGCGCAGCTCGCCGCCACCGCCTCGGGGAGGGTGACGCCCGAGGCCGCGTCGAAGACCTCCAGGGCTCCGGACCGGGCGTCGACGGCAGCCAGGCGCAGGTCGCGGGCGGGCCATTCCCGTACGCCCTCCAGGAGCGTGGCGACCGCACCGTGGACGGCCGACTCGGGGGCGGTACGGGCGGCCAGCGCGGTCCGGCCGAGGCGCTGGACGGAGCGCTCCGGGTCACGTGATCCCAGCGCGGCCCACAGGAAGCGGGCGGTCTGGCCCAGGGTGACGGTGACGTCGAGCGCGGGGGCCCCGGCGAGGTTCTCCTGGTACATCTCCTCGGCCGTCACGCCCGAGGCGAGCCGGGCTCCGATCACGGAGCCCGCCGAGGTGCCGATGGTCACGTCGGCACCGGAGAGATCCAGGCCCGCTTCGGCCAAGCCCGCCAGCACCCCGACGGTCCAGGAGAGCCCGACCGCTCCGCCGCCGCCCAGTACCAAAGCCGTGTCCGTCATCGTCCGCGTCCCTCCCGCAAACCTAAACGGGGAGTGTTCCCCGATTCGAGGCCGACGATAGCATGCGAAGCGGGGAACACTCCCCGGTTGATTCGTCGGTGAAGGGGAGAGCGGCGATGACCCTGCCCGTACGGCGCGACCCCCGACGCAACCGCGAACGCCCCGTCGAGGCCGCCCGCGAGGCCTTCGCCCACCACGGCCTGGACGCCGCCCGGTGTGAGCGCCGGCATCCGCGGTCCGCCATGGACCGCCCCGCGGGATCGGTCGCCCGGACCGGGTCCTGCCGGAACTCCGCCGTGCGCCGTTCCGTGCACTCGCTCCCCACCCGGCGCTGCATTTGCCGTCAACCCGCTCGCCTACGGAGTGGACCTGCTCCGGTGCAGCATCACCCTCCGGGTACCCGGCCAGGCAGCCGTGGCGGGCCTCGAACGGTTCGGCCGGCAGCCTCCGCTCCTCCTCGAAGCGGCGGCCCTCCTGACGACCGGCGCCATGGCCCTGCTCTGGGCCGCCCACCGCTTCAACCGCCCCGAATGACCCCGGGCCGCACCGCGGCCCCGACCGGTCAGGGTGTGGGCGAGGCTTCGGTGACGGACATCCGGTCCCGGACGGTCATCCGGTGCGAACCGGCGAACGTGCGACGGGGCAACCCGCACAACCCGTTCAGGGCTTGTTGAGGTAGGTGAGGACCGCGCGGACGCGGCGGTTGGTGTCGTCGTCGTCCGTGACGCCGAGTTTGCCGAACAGGGAGGTCGTGTACTTGCTGATGGCGCCCTCACTGAGGAAGAGGCGGCGCGCGATGGCGTGGTTGGACAGACCCTCGGCCATCAGGCCCAGCACGGAGTACTCGCGTTCGGTGAGCCGCCCCAGTCCCCGGTCGGGGGCACTGCCGGACAGCAGCTTCGCGATCACGGCCGGGTCCATGGCGGTGCCGCCCTCCGCCACGCGCTCCAGGGAGCCGATGAACTGGTCGGCGTCGAACACGCTCTCCTTGAGGAGGTAGCCGACGCCGCCGGAGCCGTCGGCCAGCAGTTCGCGGGCGTACAACTGCTCGACGTGCTGGGAGAGGATCAGGACCGGCAGACCGGGGACCTCGGCGCGGGCGGTGAGGGCCGCGCGCAGGCCCTCGTCCGACTGGGTCGGAGGCATGCGGACGTCGATGACGGACACGTCCGGGCGGTGCGTCCGCAGTGCTTCGAGCGTCTCGGGCCCGGTGGCGGCCGTGGCCACCACCTCGTGCCCGAACGCCTCGATCAGGCGGACCAATCCATCGCGCAGGAGGTACAGGTCTTCGGCTACGACTATTCGCATGGTACGGCCATCCTCACACGCGTCGGCCCGCCCTGGGGACTGGTGATCGCGAGCGTGCCGTCGAAGACGGCCAGGCGGCGGCGCAGGCCGGCGAGCCCGCCACCGGGCCGGGCGTCGGCCCCGCCCCGGCCGTCGTCCTCGACCTCCACGACGATGCCCGTGTCGTCCCGTACGAGGGAGACGTGGGCCCGGGCCGCTCCGGCGTGCTTGACCGCGTTGGTGAGGAGTTCCGCGACGCCGAAGTAGACGGCGGACTCGATCGGCGGGTCCAGGCGCAGCGGGCCGCCGGCGCGGACGGCCACGTCCAGGGGGACGTCCAGCGCGAGCGCGCGGACGGCGTCGACGAGCCCCCGTTCGCTCAGGACGGGCGGGCTGATGCCCCGGATCAGTTCGCGGAGTTCCGTCAGCGAGGCGGCGGCGCCGGCCCGCGCCTCCCGCATCAGCGCCTTGGCCTGCTCGGGGTCCCGGTCCATGAGCGCTTCGGCGGTGGCCAGGCAGAGCCCGAGGGCGACGAGGCGGGCCTGAGCGCCGTCGTGGAGGTCCCGTTCGATGCGGCGGATCTCGGCGGCCTGCGCGACGGTGGCGTCGGCGCGCTGGGAGGTCAGCTCGTCCACCCGCTCCGCCAGCACCATCGCGGGGGAGGGCCGCAGGAAACGGACGGCCACCCGGCCGAGGCACCGCCAGGCGTACGGGCCGCAGCCGACGGCCAGGACCAGGGCGCCCGCCCCGACGAGACGCGCGGCGGTTCCGGGCCCGGCGAACCCGAGGACGGCGACGGCCAGCGAGACCGGCGGGAGGGTGGCCACCACCCCCGCGGTGAGCGGGGCGACGACGGCGAACCGGAGGTCACGCCAGGTGGCGGGGTCGCTCCACCACAGCCGCATCCGCTGGTCCATGACGGCGTCCCGGCGGCTTCGTTCGTAGCTGAAGCCGTTCCACCAGTAGCCGGTGGACAGCTGCATCACCGGCCCGGCCTCCAGGTACCCGGCGGCGATGTCGGTGCCGGTCCACCGCGCCACGAGGAACCGGACCGCCCGGCAGACCGTCCGCGCCAGGGCGAGCGTGCCCGCGCACACGATCACGGCGGGCCCGATCCACGACCACGGGTGCTCCGCCCCGCACCACACCCCCAACCCCACGGCGGCGGCCCACACCACCGGCACCAGCATGCAGACGGCGGCGGCGACACACGTCC
The DNA here is from genome assembly GCF_052114405.1 of Streptomyces sp. M-16. Classification (NCBI taxonomy): domain Bacteria; kingdom Bacillati; phylum Actinomycetota; class Actinomycetes; order Kitasatosporales; family Streptomycetaceae; genus Streptomyces; species Streptomyces sp. M-16. Next base: position 25,234 of record NZ_JBFRER010000019.1, read on the forward strand.
GCCCGAACCCCACCCCGGCCCCCACCACCCATGAACCCACACGTCCCATGACTCCCCCTCACTCTCGTTCGACACCCCCACTGTGCACCGCCCGGAGCCCGCGACGGCCCGGCCCGGCAGGGGAGTGGGGCTGGCCCCACCCCCCTGTGGGGCCAGACCGATACCGCGCGGTACGGCTGCTCCGTAGCGTCGTGGCCATGGAAAACAACGCGAACACCACGACCACCGACCCGGCCCTCCTCAACACCCCCGCCACCCGGGCCGCCTTCGGCACGATCGGAGTCAGCGTCAAGATCTACGGCGCGCTCACCGCCGCCGCCCTCCTCGCGGTCGTCGCGGTGGCGAGCACGGGCCACATGGTGAACCCGTTCATGTGGATCCGCGCGATCCTGCTCCCCCTCATCGCGGTGCTGCTCCACCGCCTGGCCCTCTCCGCCTCCCGGGGCTCCCGACGCGCCTCCGAGCGCCTGCGCGGCATATCGGCCGTCTTCCCGGTCGCGATCGTCGGCGTCGACCTGATCCCGGGCGTCTGCCCGTGGTGGTACGCGGCGGTGCAGACGCTCTGCGTACTCCCGGTCGTCCGCATCGCCTTCACGACGCGCGGCGCGGCCCTGCGAGCGGCGTTCCCGAAGACACGTTGAGCCGCGAGAAAAAGGTGACGTGATCTGTCACCTTTGGCAGGCACGGTGGTGACATGCACAAGGACACCGACACCCAGCACTTCGACCACAAGACCCCCCTGGCCGACCGGATCGCGCTCGTCGCCGGCGCCACCCGCGGCGCCGGACGCGCCCTCGCCGTCGAACTCGGCCGCGCCGGCGCCACGGTCTACGTCACCGGCCGCACCACCCGCGAGCACGTCAGCGAGGTCGGCCGGACCACGGAGACCATCGAGGAGACCGCCGAGCTCGTCACGGCGGCCGGCGGCACCGGCATCGCCGTGCCCACTGATCACCTGGACGAGGATCGGGTACGGGCGCTCGTCGACCGGATCGACCGCGACCGGGGGAGGCTCGACATCCTCGTCAACGACCTGTGGGGCGGCGAGCACCTGACAGCCGGTTCCGTCTTCGGCAAGAAGAGCTGGGAGACGCCGCTCGCCGACGGACTGCGCCTCCTGGACCTCGGTGTGCGCTCGCACGTGATCACCGCGGCACTCGCCCTCCCGCTGCTGATCCGCTCGAACGCGCCGCTGCACGTGGAGGTCACCGACGGCACGGCACGCTCCAACCGCCGCTACCGCGAGAACCTCTACTACGACCTCGCGAAGAACGCCCCGATCCGGATCGCCTTCGGACTGGGCGAGGAGCTGGCGGAGTACGGGGGCATGGCGGTGGCCGTCACACCGGGCTTCCTGCGCTCGGAGCAGATGCTCACCCACTTCGGCGTGACGGAGGAGAACTGGCGCGACGCCGTCGCGCGGGAACCGCACTTCGCCATCGCCGAGTCGCCGTACTACCTGGCCCGCGCTCTCGCCGCTCTCGCCGCCGACCCCGACCGGGCGGCCCGCTGGAACGGGAAGTCCGCCTCCAGCGCGGACCTCGCCAAGGCCTACGGCGTACGGGACGTGGACGGCAGCCGGCCCGACGCCTGGGCCTACTTCGAGGACGTCGTGTACGGCGGCAAGGACGGGTCGCCGGACGACTACCGCTGATCCTCCGGCTCCGCGCCGTACAGGGCGGCCAGGGCCTGCGCGTGCTCCCGGAAGCGTGCGCGCAGGCCCGGCGGGGCCAGCACCTCCACCTCCGCGCCGAGGCACGTCAGCTGGGCGAAGGCGACGTCGTCCGACTCCACCGGCAGGTCGAGCGTGACGCGCCCGGCGGGGTCCGGCGCCGACGCCGACGCCAGCGCCTCGCCCGCACCCGCCGGATCCACCACGGCGGGCAGCCGGCGCAGACCCCGCTCCGTCAGACGCACGGTGACGGTCGCGCGCAGCAGCGCCCGGGCGAACCCGTCGGCGTGGTCCCGCCAGTGCGCGGCCAGGTCGAACGACGGTTCGCGGACGAAGGGTTCATCGGCGCCGGGGGCCGGGGACAGCGCGGTGACACGGTCGACGCGGTAGGTGCGCCAGGCGCCGCCCCGGCCCGGCCGCTCACCCGGGACACGGCCCACGACGTACCACACCCCCGCCTTCAGGACGAGCCCGTACGGCTCCAGCAGCCGGATCACGCTCCGGGGCGCCGCGCCGTCCCGGCCGGGCCGCGCGTACGCCAGCTCGACTGCTCGATCGGACCACACGGCGCGCGCCAGCTCCGGCAGCAACTCCGGTACCGACGGCTCGCGGAACCAGTCCGGGGCGTCGAGGTGGAAGCGGCGCACCGACGCCTCGGCCGCCGCCCGCAGCGACGGGAGCAGGGTGGCCGACAGCTTCAGCCGGGCCGTTTCCGCCGGCCCCGACAGCCCGAGATCGCGCAGGACCGTGGGCAGACCGGAGAGGTAGAGCGTCTCCGCCTCGGTGGGATGCAGCGTGGTCAGCCGGGTCCGGTGGCCCGGCGCCAGGCGGTAGCCGCCCGTGCGACCACGCTCCGCCAGGACGGGAACGCCCGCCTCCTGCAGGGCCTGGGCATCGCGGATCACCGTACGCTCGGATACGCCCAGCTCCCGGGCGAGGGACGCAGCGGTCAGACCGGGGCTCGACTGGATGAGAAGGGCCATGCGGATCAGGCGGGCAGCACGCATGCCCACATGATCGCGGACCCGGCGCCGGTGACCGAGCGCGCTCAAAAGGGTGCCGATGCGGAGCGGGATGACGTGAGGCGGGGCGGACGTACGCGTCAGGTCGCAAGAATCGGGCCTCACCCGGTGGTGTGAATGTCTTCGCGTAGGCCCGTGGGGCCCTTGAAACCGCGGTCCGAGGGGTGGTTCGTCCGGCCTACACTCCACGCACATGTCGCTATGGCTGCTCAACCACTTCAGCACCGTCACGCTGGCCGTCGTCGCCGTCGGTGGGACCGTCCTCCTCGCCGTCGCCGGCAGCGTGCTGCTGCGCCGCAGGCACCCGTCGCTGGCCCACGGAGAGCACAACGACATGGTCGGAGTGACGCTGGGGATGTTCGGCGCCATCTACGGGATCATCCTCGCGTTCGTGATCGTCACCCTGTGGACGCAACTGGAGGACACCCAGACCATCGTCGCCTCCGAGGCCACCAACGCGGCGCTCATCACCCGTGACGCCGCCGCGTTCCCGCAACCGGTGCGCGCCCGTCTCGATTCGGCCATGAGCGGCTACGTCCACGCCGTCGTCGAGGACCAATGGCCCCGGATGCGCGCGGGGAACCCCAGCTACGGGGCCACGGAGGCCCATCTGCAGGACGCCTTCCGGGCGCTCCAGACGTACGACCCGCAAGGCCAGGCACAGCAGGTCTTCTACGAGCAAGCCGTCGGTCATCTCAACGACATCGCCTCCCAACGCCGCGCCCGGCTCACCATGGCACGCCGGGAACTGCCCCCGCTGCTCCAGACTTTGGCCTTCGGCGGCGCACTGGTCCTGATCCCGCTCACGTTCCTCTACGGTCTGCGCAAGCTGAGGGTCCAGGTTCTGTTCGTCGCCTCGGTCGCCGGACTCGTCGGCTTCAGCCTGCTGCTGGTCTTCGTCCTGGACCGCCCCTTCTCCGGGGACCTCAGCGTCAGCCCCGCCCCGTACCGGGAAGGAGCCCTGGCCCAGTACTGGACCCCGTGAACCGGCAACAAGGGCCCACCCGGACCCGGAAGAACACAGCCCGCCCCTGCCCGTGACGGCGCAGCGGCCTTCGCGGCACCGGCGTGGCTGGCTTGACCCCTTGGGCCGGGAGCCGCAAAGTCGAGACGGGCGCCAAGCGGGCTCCGGCACCCCCGCCCGCCCGGCGCCCGCGGGCGGCCCTGACCTCCGGGAGCGGCTGTGCCGATGGTCGTCGACCTGGTCGTGATCGGTACGGCCATCACCCTGGGACCGCTGCACAACAGCGGTTTCATCCTGCTGCTCGCGTCGCGCCGGGGTGTCCGCAAGGGCCTCGCCTTCCTGCTGTCCTGGCTGGCCAACCTGGTCGTCGTGGTCGCCTGTGTCGTGCTCCTGACCGGCGGAACGCCGCCCGTCCACCACAGCACGCCGTCCACCGCCGCCGTCGCCGCCAAGCTGGCCATCGGCGTCGGCCTGGTGCTGTTCGGCGGCTACCGGCTCCGGCGGCCGCCCCGCCCGCCCCGGCCACCGAGCTGGACGGCCCGCGTGGACAACGCCTCGCTCGGCACCGCGGCCGCACTCGCCTGGCTGCTCCAGCCGTGGGCGCTGGTCGGCGCCGGCGCGGCCACGGTCGTCGAGGCCGACCTTTCCTCCCTCTCCGACTGGCTCGCCCTGACCGGCTACTGCCTGCTGGCCACCCTCAGCCTCCTGGTCATGGAGCTGTACACCGTTTGGGCGCCGGACGCCGCCCAGGCCCGGCTGAACGCTCTGCGGACCTGGCTCGAGCATCACCAGGACCAGCTGATCGTCACCCTCTCCCTGCTGGCCGGAGTCTGGCTGACCGCCAGCAGCATCTACGCACTCGTCGCCTGACCACACACCCGTCGCCTTGCGACAGGTGTGAAAGAACCGACGGTTGCCCGCCGCGGGCTCCTGAACCAGGCCGCGCCCGGCGGGCCTGCGAGCAGGGCAGGTCCCTGGCCGTCGCCGCCCACGACGGCCGCGTCCTCGTCGTGGACGCCGCCACGGGCGCGGTCACCGAACTCGACCGCAGCGCGCACGGGAGGGTCTCCGGCCTGGCCTCCTCCCCGGACGGGAAGTGGCTCGCCTGACCCCGCCCCGGCCCCGAGGGCCTGCGGCAGATCCGGCTGGCCCCGGTCGGGGGCGGCCCCGTCGTGGAGGCGACCGACGGAAGGTTCCGTGACGAGTCGCCCGCCTTCACCCCCGACGGCGCCCACCTGGCGTCCGTGTCGGACCGGGTGTTCGACCCCGAGTACGAGACGCACGTCCTGGACCCGGCATTCCTCGCCGCCAAGCGCCCCCACCTGCCGATCCTCGGCGCAGACACCCCCTCCCCCTGCTGGAGCCCCTCCCGCTCCCCGTACCGGAGGCCGCCGCCCCGCCCCGACCGTGGTCGATCCCGCGGGTCTGGGGGACCGGATCGTCGCCTTCCCGGTGCGGGCCGCCGAGTACACGACGTCTCAACGTGAGGTTGGAACAGGCTCACGTGTCCGCCCTTGAAATCACCCTCCTGCCCGGCCCCAGATCAGGCGAACCATGGCGCTGGCGTGCTGACCTTAAAGCGTCACGGCCGACGAGCACCGGGAGACAGAGTGACGGGGATCGATGGCAGCGACCGCCAGGACATCCGACTGGCTGTGGTCATGAACGGCGGAGTGAGCCTGGCCGTCTGGATCGGCGGCGTATCCGTGGAGCTCCACCATCTCGCGATGGCCCGCAGGTGGGGACAGCCCGTCTACGACCCACTGCTCGATCTGCTGAACGCCGACGCCCGCGTGGACGTCATCGCCGGAACCTCAGCCGGCGGACTCAACGGAGCCTTCCTCGCCCTCGGCCTGGCCTGGGAACGGGACATCGCCTCCGTCGGTGACCTGTGGCGCGACAAGGGCGCCTTGGGCGAACTGCTCCGCAACCCCCTTCACCGGAATCCGCCCTCGCTGCTCAAAGGCAGCTACTTCCTCGACGAACTCCGCAAGGCCCTCCAGCACGTGAAGGATTCCAGCCCCCCGAAGTCCGCCGGCGGTGGCACGGCCGGCGAGCGACCGGTAGAACTCATCCTCACAGGTACCTTGTGGCGGGGCCGCCAGACCAGCTTCTGCGACGACATGGGCGTCCGCACGACCGAGGTCGACCACGACGCCAGGTTCACATTCGCCACAGAGGGCATCGGCGGCCCGGGCGCCACCAGCCTTCGCGACGAATCGGTGGTCGACCAGCTGGCCGTCGCGGCGCGCTGCTCCTCCTCTTTTCCCGCGGCCTTCGAACCGCACTGGGTGACTGTTCCGCAGTCCAGCAGTGGGGGAGACGGCCCCTGGCCATCGACAGCCGGACTGGCCAACTTCCGCACCTCGCAGTATGTCGTTGACGGCGGCGTGCTGCTGAACAAACCCATCCGCCCGGCATTGGAGGCGATCTACCGTCAGACCGGACAACTCCAGGTCCGCCGGCTCCTCACCTATGTCGTCCCCGACCCCGGGGAAGCGCCCCCGCTCCCGCATATACCAGATACTGCGGCCTCCGCCGGCAGCAATGAGCCGGTTCCCGAGGCCCCCGAGGTCTTGCTCGGCGTTCTCACCCGGCTGCGTTCGACGGACTCGGTGTCCCGTGAACTGGCCGAGATCCGCAGCCGCAACGAGGAGGTCCGGCTGCGCCGCCGGGCGCGCGGTCGCTTCGCCTCCGCCATGACCAAAGTGGCCGAGCCCTTGTCCGAGGCAGCCTGGCAGGGCTACTTGGAAGTACGCGTGCAGCACGCCGCCGAAACCATCGGCCGCTGGCTGACCACAGGGCAGCAAGCCGATGCGGCCAGCCGATGGAGTGAACGTGAGATCGTCGCCTGTCTGCGCACGCTGCTTTGGGACAGACGTGAACAAGATGACTCGTTCATCCCCGGAGGAGCGTCGGCTGCCGATGCCGCCGCCCGCACCGGCGCCGAATGGGACTGGGGCCAGACCACCGTCCGCAGGCTGTTCGACATGACCGCCGACGTCCTCAAGCGGGCCATCTGGCTAGCCCCGATGAACTCGGCACAGCGCCGCGACATCCTGGAACAACGCCAACAGGCGAGCAAGGTGTTCGAAGAGATCCAGGCGAACTGGGAGGAGCTGGGGCAGCAGTGGTCCGGAGCTGGTGCCACCGTCCCGGCCCGGGGGGACGACGGGCTGGGCAGGGCGACGGCCGGCAGCATGCAGCAACTGAAGGAATGGCTGATCGGGGAACTCGATACGTGGAGCAACCCGCCGGAGGCTGCCGAGAAGCCCCGGGACTTCGCCACACGGCGGCGGGAGCGCTCAGAGCAGGCCGAGAGGCTCGCGAAGTGCCTTGCCGACTGCTCGAAAGCCTTGCAACACATTGCCACGAACGGGAACACCGTTGTCGACCCGGACGGCACTGAGAAGGTACGGCTCCAGGCCCTGACCGGCTATCTGCTGGACCCGCCCGACTGTTCCCGCATCCGTTCCCGCATGCTCCTCCTGGACGTCGTCCAACTCGCGTATACGGGAGCCCACCACGAAGTGGAGCAGGAGGTCGAACTCGTCCAGTTCTCTTCCAACAGCCCCGACCTGCTGACAGGAAAACAGCTGCACCACTTCGGCGCCTTCTACCGCGCGTCCTGGCGGGTCAACGACTGGATCCACGGCCGGATGGACGGCGCCGCCCACCTGGTGCGGACGCTGATGTCAGTCGAGCGGCTGCGACAGGTGTCAGCCATCAATCACGGTGACGTCAAGGAGAAGGCCGCCGAACTTCTCGTTGCCAAGATCCGCAAGTGCGCCGTGGACGCCACCGAGCCTGTCGACCGCACATGGCTGGAAGGCCGTTGGGACGAGGAGTACGCCGACGCCTGCAGCACCTTCGCCAGCCGGATGTTCGTCGCGGGTCCGGAATCCGCCGACACCGGCACCGGCACCGGCACCGGCACCGGCAATATGGAGAGTGACCCTCTTGGCCTCTGCGTTGAGGCTGTCACCCGCGCCCTCCAGACCCACATCCTCCGGCAGGATCTGCACCGGCTCGCCGACGCCGTACGCGCAGAGGGTGACGGCCGACCGATGGGCAGCACGGCATGGCTCGCCGAGTACGACACCGAGACCACCACCGCCCGCACCGCTCAGCAGCCGATGGGGCCAGCCGAGCTGTGGAAACTGTGGAACAGTGCGCGGACGATCGGAAGCCAGCGGATCACGCAAGAGGTGGGCGGAGACCTGCTCGCCAACACCGCGGCCCAAACAGCCGCTGTCACGGCAAACTCCGTCGGCCCCCTGTCCCAGGTGAAGGCCGTCGGCGTGGTACTCGGCGCGCTCCGCGGCTACACCCTCGCCGTCTGGGCGATGATCCACTTCCTCACCCGCCCCGGCAGCTTCGGCAACCGCGTAGTACAGCTCGCCCTTGCCACCGGAGGTGTCCTGCTCGCCGTGTCGCTCTTCGTGCCGGCCATGCCGGTGGCCTTCACTCTTGTGGGAGTGCTCGTGCTGCTCGCGGGCTGGTCCGCCGCCGCGCTGCTGACCCCGGACGCACGCCAGGTCGGCTGGCGGCTCGCGATCGCGGCCGGCCTCGCTGGCATTGCGGTAGCCGGTTATGCGTGGTGGGACCTGAGCAGGCGTGAGGAGATGTCGCAGGCCCTGTGGAGCCTGGCCATCAAGCTGGGAGTGGGGCTGCTCGTCGTACTGCTGGGCTGGTGGGTCGCCGGCGCACGGGAGTCTTCGGGCGCTTCTCGGCCCGCTCTACGGTCGCGGCTCTCTCGAAGACGGTAACGATCCGGCCGAGCCGGGGTCGCCGACCTCGATCAGCTCGCCCGAGCCGCGAAGCGGAGCCTCAAGCAGGTCCAGTACCGCCCGGCGCATGCTGCGTGCAACCAGGGCACGGTGTGCACCGCCACTCTCCCTCCTGCCGGTCCAGTGCGGCTGCACCCCGTGGAGCGCGAGGCACGCGCGGGCGGCGGCGATGTTTTCGGTGAAGCCGTGCTCGGCGGTGTCCCACACGATTCCCAGCGCTTTTGGTTCCGCCGCCCGGTGGTTCTGACTACTTCTGGCGTCCGTGCTGCCTCTGCGTGTGCCTCCTGAGCTGGGCGGAGAGCTTGTCGATGAGCGTGTCGATGGCCGCGTGCATGTCGGAGGCCCTTGCGGTGATGGTGGTGAGGTCCTGGCCGTCCACCTGGAGGGTGCCCGAGGCGGTCTGCTCCGAGCCGTTGATCTTCAGGTCCACATGAGCGCTGGTGCTTTCGGTACCCTGCGTGTTGAGCTGGGCCAGCTTCTCGCCGACGATACCGCGCAGTGCGTCGGTGATCTCGACGTTGTCGCCGCTGAGTGTGTAGAGCATCTTTTGCCTCTCGGTTCTGACAGGTCCTCGCTGGTCAGGCTAGGTGCTTCAGCGGGCACGAACGAAGCCATGGCAGAGCTATATCCCCCTTTGGGCTGATTGTTGTACGCCGGATTCTCCCGGGGCCGGGGCCGGGGCCGGGGCCGGGACGGGTCGACGGCAGGGGCGCGAGCGTCGTCACCTCGTCGGAGGGCTGCCCGGGGCCGCCCCGAGCCGTCGTGCTCGGTCTGTGGCGCCGGTGTCCAACCGGATCAGCGGCCTGTCGGCGTGCCCGTAGCCCCTGCCCCTTGAGGCGCGCCTTCTGTGCCGGGGCTCGGGAAGCCACCGTTACGTGCACCGGCTGAGGTGGCGGTCGGCCGGCCCGGGTCCCCGCGACCTCGTTGCCTGGCGAAGGCCGGCCGTGTCGGTCAGCTCCGGGGGCCGGGTGTGCCGGCGGCGGTCTGTGCGTCTTCGGTGGCGGCCCAGGCGGACAGCAGGCGCAGTCCGGTCGTGGCCGGGGATGCCGGGTTCGGCGCTGTAGGCGGTAAGGGTGAGGCCGGGCTGGGCGGGCAGGGCCATGGCATCGAAGTCGAGGAGGATGTCGCCGATTTCGAGGTGGTGGAAGGGTTTGCTGCCGGTGTGGTGCAGGCGCACGTTGTGTTCGGGCCGTGCGTTGCGGAACTCGCCGCTGCGGGTGACCAGTTCACCGATGAGTGCGGTGAGTTCGCTGTCGTGGGGGGCGCGGCCGGCTTCGGTGCGCAGCAGGGCGACGGCGGTGTTGAGCGATGCCGTCCGGTCGGGGAAGAGGTCCGGGCCTGCGGGGTCCACGAACTGGAAGCGGGCGATGCTGACCGGGAGCGGGGAGCCGGGGGTGAAGAGCGGTGCGTAGAGGGCGCGGCCGAGGCGGTTGACGGCCAGGATGTCCAGGCGTCCGTTGCGGACGAAGGCCGGGCTATCGGTCATGGAGTCCAGGATGCGCTGGATGCAGGAGGGGAGTCCTGTCAGTACCTGTAACGACGGTGCCTTCCACGTGGGCTTCACCGGCGGTTTCTCGGTATCGGCGGTAGTCGGCCGGACCCTGGAAACAGGCCGGGGCCGGCCACTGCGGCTGCGGGGCGGGACCCGCTCGCACAGAGTGAGACCTACCGCATACGTGTCCGCATCGCAGCAAGGGGTCATCGCATGGCGAAGCAGTCCGCACCCCCGAGCCGGCCAAGATCGCGCCGAAGCCCGTCGAGGTCTCGAACGATGTGCTCTTCGGCGAGGTGTGGGAGCGCCCCGGGCTGTCCCCCCGAGACCGGAGCCTGGTGACGGTGAGCGAGCTGGCCGCCCTGTACCGCAGCGAGCAGCTCCCGTACTCCCTGGGCCAGGCGCTGGGGCACGGGCTGGGCGTTGAGGAGCTGTCCGAGGCGATCACGCACCTGGCGTTCTACGCCGGATGGCCCAACGCCATGACCGCGATCACGCTGCTGAAGAAGATCGCCGACGAGCATCCGCCTGACCGGCCCCTTTGCCCGGGCCCGCCGCTCCCTCCTCCTCCTCCAGATCAAGGAAAGCCGCCATGGAACACATCACCTCCACCCCCACCACCAAGGCCCCGGCCGAGCGCTTCACCGGCGATGTCTACCTCAACCCGATCGAGGCACCCTCCGACCCGGCCCGCTTGGCCGCCGCGCTGGTCCGCTTCACCCCGGGCGCCCGCACCAACTGGCACTCCCACACCAAGGGCCAGACGCTCTACCTCACCGACGGCGTCGGCCTGGTCGGCACCCGCGATGGCGATGTCGTGCTCGCCGGCGCCGGTCAGACGGTCAAGTGCCCGGCCGGTGAGGAGCACTGGCACGGCGCCACCGACACCACCCTCATGGCCCACATCGCCATCCTCGTCGGCGATGAGAACGGCGACGGCACCGCCTGGCTGGAGCCGGTCACCGACGAGCAGTACGCAGCGGCCCTGAAGTCCGCCGGCCGCTGACCACCCCGCAGATGCGGCCGCCCTGTGTCTGGGGGGCCGCCCCGTCTTTCGCTCGTGAAAGGTTGCACCATGCGCGGAGCAATCCTCTACGCCCCCGGCGACGTGCGCTTCGAGGAGCGCGCCGACCCGAAGATCGTCAATGCCACTGATGCGGTCATCCGCACCGTCGCGACGTGCGTGTGCGGATCGGACCTGTGGAGCTACCGCGGCATCAACCCGGTCGAGCAGCCCACCCCGTTCGGCCACGAGTACGTCGGCATCGTCGAAGAAGCCGGCGATGACGTGAAGAACATCAAGCCGGGCCAGTTCGTCATCGGCTCGTTCGTCGCCTGCGACAACACCTGCGTCACCTGCCGGAACGGCTACCAGACCAACTGCCTGCACCGCGAATTCGTCGGCGCCGAAGGCTGCCAGGCCGAGAAGATCCGCATCCCGCTGGCCGACGGCACCCTGGTCGCCACACCCGAGCTGCCCGGCCAGGAGCACTTGGCCAGCTTGCTGGCCTGCTCCGACGTGATGGGCACCGGCTGGTACGCCGCAGTCGCGGCCCAGGTCCGGCCCGGCGACACGGTCGCCGTGGTCGGTGACGGCGCGGTCGGCCTGTGCGCGGTCATCGCCGCCAAGGAACTCGGGGCGGAGCGGATCATCGCCATGTCCCGGCACGAATCCCGCCAGAAGCTGGCCCGCGAGTTCGGCGCCACCGACATCGTCGCCGAGCGCGGCGACGAGGGCGTGGCACGCATCAAGGAGATGACCGGCGGAATCGGCGCCGACCGGGTGCTGGAGTGCGTCGGCAACGAACAGTCGATGCAGCAGGCCCTCAAGTCCACCCGGCCCGGCGGCAACGTCGGCTTCGTCGGCGTTCCCCACGACGTGGTGGTCGACGGCACCGAGCTGTTCTACTCCCACGTCGGCCTGCGCGGCGGCCCCGCCCCGGTGCGGGCATTCCTGCCCGATCTGATCGACCGGGTCCTTGCCGGTCGGATCAACCCCGGCAAGGTCTTCGACCTCGAACTGCCCCTGTCCGAGGTGGCCGAGGGCTACAAGGCCATGGACGAGCGGCGCGCCGTCAAGACCCTCCTGCGCCCCTGACCCCAGCCCGTACACCGTCTTCCCGACCCGGGCGCCACGTCGGGCCGGGAAACCGCGTCCACCCCGTGCCAGTCGGGGTGATGTCCGGCCGTACGAGCCACAGGAAGTGCTCGCAGTGATTCCGCGGTACGACTTCAAGGGGCGGGCCGCCCTGGTTACCGGGGCGGCCTCCGGCATGGCGGCCGGCAGCGGCGTGGGCCTTCGCCCAGGCGGGCGCAGCCCGGGAGCGCGCACCGCATCCGTGCACACCGGGGCGCCACGCAGACCGGGTCAGCTACCCGGATGGGAGGCGGCCCAGCCGTGTTCGAGCAGCGCGAAGGCCTCGTCGGCGGCTCGGCGCGGTTCGGCGTGCCGCAGGATGAGGCTGCGGGCCTCAAGGGCAAAACGGGCCAGGGCGGCGCAGCTGACGTCGTCCTCGGGCGCACCCACGGCCTCGGCGATGGCCCTCGTCAGGGCCGCCTCATGGCGCGTCCACATGCGGTGGGCGTAGTCGCGCAGCGCAGGGGTCTCCTGCACCAGGCGCGTGAAGTCGGCGAACCGCGGGTCCGCGGCATGGACGGCGAACTGGGTCTGCCCCAGCAGGAGGTGCTCGCGCAACGCTTGCGGGATCGACTGGCCCGGGGTGCGCTTGCGCACGGCGGCGACGAGTGCTGCTTCCAGGTCGTCGTCCTGATCGAAGACCAGGGCTTCCTTGCCGGAGAAGTGCTTGAACAGGGTGGTCACCGAGACGTCGGCGAGGTCGGCGACGTCTTTGACCCCGACCTGGTCGTAGCCGCGCTGGAGGAAGAGCTCAAGTGCGGCGTCGGCCAGGGACTGGCGGGTCTGGGCCTTCTTGCGCTCGCGGCGCCCGGTCGGTTCGGTCACTCGCACACCATACCTTGAAGCGCATTCACTCTAAAAGTTTAGTCATTGCGCTTATTTAGCTAGTGTGCTTTCTTGGTGATGTCGGGCCTCCCGGCGGCCCACCCACCACCGGAAGGACATGCCATGACCCCCGCCCGCGACCCCCGCATCGCGATCGTCGGCGCCGGCCTCGGCGGACTGACCTGCGCCCGAGTCCTGCAGCAACACGGTCGCTCCGTCACCGTCTTCGAACGCGAGGCATCCGCCGACGCCCGCCCGCAGGGCGGCACCCTCGACATGCACGCCGACACCGGCCAGGCCGCCCTGCGGTCGGCGGGGCTCCTCGACCGATTCCACGCCCTCGCCCGCCCCGAGGGCGACGAGTGGCGCGTGCTCGACTTCGCCACCGGCGCCCTCCTTGCGCAGCAGGGGCCGACCCCCGGCGGCGGCCGGCCGGAGATCGACCGGAGTCAACTGCGAGGTCTGCTCCTGGACTCGCTCACCGCGGGCACGGTGCGGTGGGACAACGCTGTCAGCGGGGTCACCCCCCTGGCGGACGGCACCTGCCGGCTGCTCCTCGGTGACGGCACCGCAGAGGACTTCGACCTGGTGGTCGGTGCCGACGGCGCCAGGTCACGCGTCCGCCCGGCCCTGTCACACGCCGCACCCCACTACACCGGTGTCACCTTCGTCGAGACGGGGTTCGACCAGTGCGACACCCGCCACCGGGACCTCGCCCGGCTGGTCGGCAACGGATCGATGCTGGCGAAGGGCGTCGGCAGGACCCTGGTCGCGCAGCGCAACAGCAACGGCCACATCCGCGCCTACATCGCGCTCCGCGAGCCGCAGGACTGGCCCGCGGCCGCCGGTATCGACCTCGGCGACCAACAGGCCGTGCGGGCGCACCTGCTGAGGATGTTCGACGGCTGGGACAAGAGCCTGCGCTACATCCTGCGGAACAGCGATACCGGGTTCGTCAACCGGTCCCTGTTCGTCCTGCCCGTCCCGCACACCTGGGAGCACGTTCCCGGCGTCACGCTGCTCGGCGATGCCGCGCACCTGATGCCCCCGGTGGGGCTGGGCGCCAATCTCGCCATGCTCGACGGCTCCGACCTCGCCCACGCCCTCGTCGCCGAATCCAGCCCCGGCGATGCCGTCCGCGCTTACGAGAGCATCATGCTGCCTCGCTCGATCGAGGCCGCGACGGGAAGTGCGCAGAGACTCGACCAGCTCGTTCCCGCAACGTCCTCCTGAGCCGGCGGACGTCGTCCGGGTCCAGGCAGGCTCGGCGCAGGACTCCAGCGGGTCGCCGGGTTTACCCGCGTGAGTCCCGTCGCCGGCTCGGACCGAGCGCGGCATCAGCGGGACGGGCAGGGGGAGCCGGTCGACCGGCCCTTGAGGTAGGCCGTCCGTTCCTCCGGGGTGAAGCCGCGGTTGACGGCCTGGCAGATGCTTTGGATGGCGACGGAGGGTTTGCGGAGCGTCGCGTCCCAGAGCCGCACGGTGCCGTCCCCGCTACCGGTGGCCAGCGTATGGCCGTCGGGGCTGAAAGCCATCGAGGAAACGTTGTTGGCGTGGCCGGTGAGGGTCGCGCGGGTCTCTTCGGTACGCATGTCCCACAATCGGGCCGTGAAATCGTCGCTGCCGGAGGCGACGGTGAGTCCGTCGGGGCTGAAGGCCACGGACCAGACCCTGTCGGTGTGGCCGGTCAGGGTGGCGCGGAGCCTTTTGGCGGCGACGTCCCACAGCCGCACCGTCTTGTCGGCGCTGCCGGTGGCGAGGGTCTTCCCGTCCGGGCTGAACGCCACCGACGTCACGGGTTCGGAGTGGCCGCCGAGGGTGGCGCGGAGCTTTCCTGTGGCCGGGTCCCAAAGCTGTACTGTTTTGTCCTCGCCGGCGGTGGCGAAGGTGGTCCCATCGCGGTTGAACGCCACCGCGAACACACGCTGAAGCAGGCTGTCCAGTGCGGCGCGGGGCTTTCCGGTGGTCATGTCCCACAACTGCACCGTGTAGTCCTGGCCGGTGCTGGCGAGTGTGTTCCCGTCGGGGCTGAACGCCACCGACAACACGGGACCGGTGTGGCCTTTGAGAGCGGTCCGGGGCTCGCCCGTGGTGGCGTCCCACAAGTGCACCGTCGAGTCGCCGCTACCGGCGGCGACGATGCTCCCGTCAGGGCTGAACGCCACCGACGTCATCGTGTAGCCGATGTCGCCGCTGAGGGTGGCGCGGGCCTTGGCGGTGGCCACGTCCCACAACTGCACCGTTGCGTCGTCGCTGCTGGTGGCGAGGGTTTTGCCGTCGGGGCTGAAGGCCGCCGACGTCACGGTCCGAGTGTGGCCGGTGAGGGTGGCCCGGGGCTTCCTGGTGGCCACGTCCCACAACAGCACCGGTCCGTCGGCGCTGCCGGTGGCGAGCGTGTTCCCGTCGGGGCTGAAGGCCACCGAACCCAGTCCACCAGCGGGGCCGGTGAGGATGGCGCGGCTCTTGCCCGTGGTCGCCTCCCACAACCGCACTGGTCCGTCCACGCTGCCGGCGGCCAGGGTCTTCCCGTCGGGGCTGAACGCCACCTTGCCGACCCCACCGGTGTGGCCCGGCAGACGGTGCTTGAGCGGCAGGGCTGCGGCGTCTTCCAGACCTGCGAGGGCTTCGGGGGTGTGACTGGTCCGGTAGGCCCGGATGGCGAGGAGAGCAGCAAGGTCCGGGTTCGTGTCGAGGAGGGTGTTGGCCTGCGTGGCGAGCTGCCGGGACTGGGCTGCCTCACGTGCGGCGACCGCATTCCGCCACTGCCGCACCGCGCCGCCCGCGGCGACGAGGGCAAGGACGAGCAGGGTGGCCAGGACCGTGTTGAGGCGTCTGCTGCGCCGGATGACCGCCTGTTGGCGCTCCTTACTCGCCGTCAGGAAGACCGCGATGTCGCCCGGCAGATGGCGTTGCTGTGACCAATCGAGCCCCTCGGCCAGAGCCGTTCCGCCGAGCAGGTCCCCGGGGTCGTTGTCCGCGGCCCACCGGGCACGCCGTTCCCGGGTCCGGTCGAGCCATCTCTGGAAGTCGTGGTCCCGTCTCACCCACTCGCGCAGCGTACCCCAGTCGCGGATGAGGGCGTCGTGGATCAGTTCGGCCACCGGCTGCCCGGGCGGGTCACCGGGACGCTCCGGACCGCGGAGCGTCTGGGTGGTGATGATGCGATGGCTCGTGAGGGCAGCGATGACGTCGTCGACGGCGGAGCCATCGCCCCCGGCCGTGCCCTCGGGTCCGGCGGCCAAGTCGCGCAGTTCGCCGAGGGGGAGCTGCGCGCGGATGGCGGGAATGCGGTGGTCGGGGTCTTCGGGGCGTACCAGCGACGTCAGGATACGCCGGGCGACGGGCCGTTGGCCGGGGGAGAGCCGGCTGAGCGCGGTGTCGCACCAGTTGGTGAGGCTTCCGGTGACGCCGCCGATGCGCCGGTAGGCGTCATGGGTGAGGTAGCCGTCCTGGCGCCGGTCCCACAGCTGGCTGAGTGCCAGCTCCAGCAGCGGCAGCACGGTGACCGGCGCCTGACCCGCCGTGGCGCTCTGGGGGGTGATGGCCAGGACGTCGGTGACGATCTGTTCGGGCAGACCGGGCTGGAAGCCGAGCCCCACGTCCCGGGCGGGCAGCGTGATGATGGCGAGCAGGTCCTGCCGGCTCAGGAAGCCGGGCACGTTGAGGAACCCCGGCATCGCCGCCTCCAACAGCCGGGGTGTCAGCGCGGCCAGCTGCGGATAGAAGTCGTCGCGCATGATCAGGATCATGTGCAGGCGTGGGTGCGCGTCGATCGCCGTCGTGATCTGGTCCGCGATCTCCAAACGGCGGTCCGCGCCGCTCGCGGGCTGATCCGCACCGGTCCCGGGCTGGGTGAGGAGCTCCTCGAACTGGTCGATGACCAGCACGAGGCCCCGGTCCGCGGGTTCGGCCGAGAGTCTGCGGGCGACGGCGCCGGAGATCCCCTCGGCCGCGGCCCCGGGCAGTCCGGCCCGTTCGAGTTCGGCCGGCAGGTCTTGCCGCGGCCGGGCGACGACGGGCAGCCACCGGTCGCTGCCGGGCAGCTCGCCCGCGGCCAGGGCGCGCAGCACACCTGCCTGGACCAGGGACGATTTGCCCGACCCGGAGGGCCCCAGCAGCAACGTCAACTGCTGCCGGGCCAGGCTCGCAAGTACCTGCCGCACCGCGTCCTGCCGGCCCTCGAACCACCGGGCATGCTCTGCGGTGAACACCTCGAGGCCCCGGTAGGGGCACACGCCCTGATCGGCCAGCGACGGCCAGACCTCCCGCAGCACCTGCGTGGGCGTGACGTAGGCGATGCCCTGCCCCCGCTCGTACGCGTCGGGGGCGGTGATCTCGGTGAGCATGCCGATGACGAGGCCGGTCACCTCGTCGATGACCGGTCCGCCACTGAACCCGGTGGTCAGGTCGTTCGCGGCGGTCAGCTGTAGGTGCAGGCCCCCGGTCCCGGCGGCGGGCAGCAGGTCGCCGGCCTTCGCATAGCCGTAGTGCCCGCCCTCCTGCGCCTGCGCGGGGAACCCGTACGAGTGCACCCGGTGGCCCCGGCAGCCCTCCGCGGAACCCAACGGGAGCACCTGCGCACCCGCAGGCGTGCCGGCCAGCCGTACGATCGCCACGTCCTCGTCCGCCGGGGCGCGCCACGCGCCGTCCAGGACCTCGCCCTCGGTCCGGGGCGCGCCCGCCAGGTGTGGGAAGAGCAACTGCACCCGCCCGCCGGGCCCGCCTCCCGCGGCCTCGACGACGTGGGCGCAGGTGACCAGAACACCCTCGGCCACCAGGAACCCCGCCCCGGCCGGCTGCCCGTCCGGGCTGAGTACCTGGGCCGTGGCAGTGGGCAGTGCCGGCATCCGGGCACCGGCCGGTTCCCCGTCGGTGGTGTCCACCGGATCACTCCGTGTCCTCGGCCGTGCCGGGGAGACCGGGGGCGTGCTTGTGCCACTGGACGGTCACCTTCAGGTGGCAGTGCGCACCGCTCTTGGTGATCACGGCACCAGCCTCGACCGCGAGGTCGACACCGAACTCGACCGTGATCTCGTCCGGGTGGGCCTTGCGGAGCTGCGTGAGCGTTGCCTGCGCCGCAGCACTGACGGGCACCAGCGCCTCTTCCAGGCTCGCCGGCAGCTTTTGGATGGCATCCGTGACGCGACCGGCCTTCACCGGTCCTTCCGGCGTGGCGGCCGAGGTCTCGACCAGGAGCCAGCCCCCGCTGTCCAACGGAATCCGAGCAAGAGGTGCCACGGCCGGTTCCTCCTCTGCCTGCGCATCCCCGCGCGTGGGAGTACGCGTCGCCTGCCGGGCCCACGGCGGTCACCGCCAGCATCGCCGGGCCCGGCCCGTGCCGCACCCCGGGGCGGGCCGAACGGACGAGACGGTCCGGCGCCGGCCGCCCGCGAAGCGCCAAGTTCTCTCCGGTAGATGGGAATTGACGGCTCGCTGAACACCCAACGAGTCGGGACGGCGGGGGCGCGCGTGGGGGTACGACGGACGGTCCTGGGGGACCGGTACGAGCCGGCCGAGTACCTCGCCGTCGCAGCGCACTCGGCGCCCACCCTGCGCGTCCGGCGGGTAGACGACCACGCGCAGCTCATGCGTCATGCCCCCGCCCTGGGCGTGGCCGGTCATTCGAGCACCCCGAGCGCGGTGTCTGGGCGGCAGGGGTGGAAACGCCGTCGGCGAGCAGGCGGTGTACCTGTTCCGCGGTGGCGGGGGCACAGCGTTGTGGCCGCATGCGCAGCACGGTACGGCCTGCGAAGGGGACCAGGGGGCGGCCCCCCATGCCTAGGTGCTGCGCTGGTCGCGGGTGTCCTGGCGGAGCTCTTCGGTGTGCCGGGTGAGGGCGTCGATGCGTTCGGCGAGGTCGCCCGTCTCGGGCTGCAGGTGGGCCCGGGTCGCGGTCAGGGGTTGCACGAGGCGGGCAGGGTCATTGTCGGCGAGGGCCTGGTTCAGCTCGCCGAGCGCGTGGTCGGCACTGGCGGGCAGGCCGGTGAGGGAGGTGACTTCTCCGGCGAGGCGGCGCAGGTCGGCTGCGTTGTTGCGGGCCCAGGCGGTGACGGTGCGTTCGGCAGCGCGGGTGTCGCGGGTGGCCTGGACGCGTTCTTCCCCGGTGGAGCCGGGGGTACCGGGGCGCAGTCGCAGGTAGCGGCGTTCGGCGGCCTGGCGGCTGGCGACCCCGAGGGGGCCGGCGAGGTCGGCCCAGCTCGCACCGTGTCCGCGGGCGGTTTCGATGAGCCCGCTCTCCCAGCCGGCGAGCTGCTCGCGGATCTCGCGCAGCATCAGCAGCGCGGCCAGCGCCGGATGCGGGCCGGCCTCGGCCGCGGGCGGCCCCGCGGTGAGCGGCGCCCGGGCGGAGGAGTGCTGCGCGTCCTTCACGGACTGGCTGATGGCTTCCAGCGCCGCCGCGGCGGCGGGGAAGGGGACCGGCGCGGCCGGCGTGTCGGCTTCGTTCACGGGACTCTCCGTCGCTCTGTCATCCTCCAGATGACGCCTTGCTTGTCATCGTTAAGACGACATGTTACAACGGATGCACGTTGAAGCGCATTGGCAGTTTCTGCCTGAGCCAACCGGAGGTGTTTCGCGATGTTGATGCGCACTGACCCGTTCCGCGAGATGGACCGCATCGTCCAGCAGCTGTCGGGTACGTCCGGGACCTGGTCGAAGCCGTCGGTGATGCCGATGGACGCCTACCGCGAGGGCGACGAATATGTGATCGCCTTCGACCTGCCCGGGGTGAGCACCGAGGCGATCGATATCGACGTCGAGCGGAACATGCTGACCGTGAAGGCGGAGCGCCGTCCGGTCGCGAAGGCCGACTCCGTGAAGGTGGAGCTCTCCGAGCGCCCCCTGGGTGTCTTCTCCCGCCAGATCGTCCTCGCGGACACCCTGGACACCGAGCGCATCCAGGCCGACTACGACGCGGGTGTCCTGACCCTGCGCATCCCGATCGCCGAGCGCGCCAAGCCCCGCAAGGTCAGCATCAGCGGCAGCACCGGCCGCAAGCAGATCTCCGGCTGAACCATCCCCCCGTCAGCCGGCCGCGGAGGGCGGGAAAGCCTATTTTCCCCCTCCGGCATCCTGCCCTCCGCATGCTTCACCCCTTCACCCCTTCACCCCCTCACCCCTTCCCGGAGGTGACGTGATGCCGATACGCAGGGAGTCGTTCCTGGCCCACGTCCAGGAACGCGGCGAGTACGCGACCGTGGAGGAAGCCGACCGGGTCGCCCGTGTCGTTCTGGCCTTGCTCGGGGCCCACCTGGCCGGCACGGTGCGAGCCGAGCTCGCCGCCCGACTCCCGGAAACGTACGCCCTGATCCTCCTGAATCCGCTGCAGGCGGCGGAGCCGCTCTCACCGGAGCGGTTCGTCCGTGCGACCGCCGCCTGGATCGAGGGCGCCACCGAGAGGACGGCCCTGTGGGACATCGGCGCCGTCCTGTCCACAGCAGCTGCTACCGCGGGCGATGTCCTCACCCGTGAGGTCCTCCTCCAGCTCCCGCCCGGCTACGACCTCCTCTTCGGCCACCCCCAGCCCACCTGACCGCCGCCGGCCCACCCCACCGGCCTTGAAGCTGGTGCGGACGCCCGAATGTCGGATGGTCCTGGCCAGGGGAGGCCAGGACCAGGGGCGGGGCCGGCTCGGGGGCGACCTCGCGGGTGACGCAGCCTTACAACGACGCCTGCGCCCGGCGGCAACGCTGCCAGGCGAGGGATGCGCTGAAGGCAGGCCCAGGCGGGCCTATCGGGGCAGGGCGAGCAGGGTCTCTCCGCGGCCGGTGACGTTGGCGACGCGGGTGGCGAGGGCGAGGCGGTTGACCGTGCGCCAGCCGACGCCGCCCGTGCCGCCGTCCCGGCCCGACCTCTCCGCTCTCGCCACCAGCCACAGCGCGTATGGCCCGGACTGCTCTCTGTACATCCTTCCTGCCCGGAGCTGATTACCTCCCGGCCTCCCGCACGAAAATCTATACTCGCCGGAGTAGACATTTGATGGTCCGGTGGTTATGGTTTCTCTCGTAGCCCGAAGAGATCGAAGGGCCCGGCAGAGACGAACTGCCGGGCAGCAGGACCGCAGTACCCGCAGTTGCAGTGCGCAGGACGGTGCGGTGACGGAGTTCCGAAGCCAGGTTGGTTGCAGGACGGCGACGGGACTGGTGACCGGACCGGGTGGCCCGCAGTGATCAGGGGCCGCCGCAGCAGTAGTCGCAGTAGTCGCAGTGGTTGCAGTACCTGTAGGTGGCAGTACCCAGCAGTGAAGCAAGGGAGCAGTACCTCGGTGAAGGCGTCGGCTGCGGGCGCGCGCACCGGGAGGTCCGGCAGTGGGGTTCTAAGCCAGAGCAGACGCAGGATGGGCGACGGGGCTGGCTGCCGGAACGTGGCGCCAGGCGAGGCCACGAGCAGTAGGCAACACCAGCAGGACACGCAGTTCGCAACACCAGCAGTACGCAGTTCCCGTTTGGTAAGTGAGTGGTCCAGAGGGAAGAACGGAGGAGCCGAACGCCATCAGGATCGCCCGGGCGAGCAGTCGAGCAGTACGGAGCCCGGGTACCGCAGGACATCGATAGTGAGGTGGTCTCCGGTCAAGCAACCGCGATCCCCGCACCCCCGACGCCGTTCCGGTCGGGCAGGCGGAAACAGAAAGCCGGCGCACGTTCAAGGTCGGCAGATGGTGTAGCAGTTCCTTCGGGGCCCGGGAGCCACATGCTCCCGGGCCCCTCCGCGCGTTCCACAGAGAGGTGCAATGACTGCAGCCCACCCGACCGGCCCGCTCGGCGGCCACCTGGACGACGACGACTACCCCGCCTACACCATGGGCCGGGCCGCCGAAATACTCGGCACCACCCAGGGCTTCCTCCGCGCCATCGGCGAGCACCGCCTGATCACCCCGCTGCGCTCCGCGGGCGGTCACCGGCGCTACTCCCGCTACCAGCTCCGCATGGCGGCCCGCGCCCGCGAGCTGGTGGACCAGGGCACCCCGGTCGAGGCGGCTTGCCGGATCGTGATCCTGGAAGACCAGCTCGAAGGAGCGCAGCGCATCAACGCCGAGTACCGGCGTGCCAGCGGGTCGCCGAATCCGCCGGCCGCGGCCTGAGGACCAGCCTGCCGGTGCCTGCCATCATGGCGACCCCACGACGGGCGGCTGGCGGCGTCCGGCGGATGGTGTGGGCGTGGCCGTGGCCGTGGCCGTCGCCGCAGGCACTCCCACAGCGGTGCCGGCGCCCTACAGGCCGCGGTGCGCCACATGTGGGAGACCGCCCGGGGCGAGCCGCTCAAGCAGTGGCTGCACATCGCCTCGTGGGCTGCGGAACTCATCGCCGGTTCCGAGGCCGGCCTGACGGCCGCGGCCGGGCGCGCGAAGGATCTGGTGGCCGAGCAACGCGAAGACGGATCGTTTTACCTGATGCCATGCCGTCGGTCACGGCCCTCGCGTACCTCGCGCTGCGCACCGCCGCATTCCGCGGTCGCGCGGTGCCGCGGCCGGCTGCCGGCCGCGCCGAGGGAGGAGGGTACGTGGCGCTTTGCCGAGAACGACATCTGGATCACTGCGCCGACGGTCCGCCCCCTGCACCTGCGTGCCGCACGGCGCTAGCCTTGGTTCCATGATCGTATGGCTCAACGGCACCCACGGCGCGGGCAAGACGACGACCAGTGCACTCGTGCAGCAGCTGATCCCGGATTCACGGGTGTTCGATGCCGAAAAGGTCGGCGAGACGCTCATGGACATCAAGCCGGGGCTGCCCTGGACGGGCAACTTCCAGGACTGGTCGCCGTGGCGGCCGCTCGTGGTCGAAACCGCCCGCCGCGTACTCGAATACACCGGTGGCACCCTGGTAATGCCCATGACCGTCCTGGTCGAGCACTACTGGCGCGAGATCAGCTCGGGCCTCGCCCAGCATGCGATTCCGGTACGGCACTTCGTTCTCCATGCTGACCAGGACACCCTCCGCGGGCGTATTGAGGGGGACACGGACCTTGGTCCTTCCCCGTTCCGTCTCGCATACCTCGAGCCCTACGCCGAGGCGGCCCGCACGTGGCTGCACAGTGAGGCCGAGGTCGTCGACACCACGCACCTCACGCCCGCCCAGGCCGCCCTGCAGATCGTGGAGGCCGTCAAGAGTCCAGCTCCGCCCGCCGATCATCGCTACCGGTGACAACCAGGCTGCTTCGGCCGGGACCATTCGCCAGGTCATCCGGCTCTGCCGGTGACGACTACTGAGCTTCGGCTCCCCGCCACCGCCCACCCCCACCTCACCCGGTGGAAGGCGATCTGCTCATGCCCGCATCCACGACCACCCAGGGCGCGTACCGTGAGGTGACGACCGGGGAGGACCAGCCCATGAGCGCGCAGCCTGACCACGCACCCCTCACGCCGTACGCCCCCGCCCCCGGGGCCCCGGCCGAACTCCTTGCGCAGCTGCGCGCCGACCGGCGCGCCGCCCAGTGGGTGCCGGCCTTCGAGCAGGAGTGGGCGGCAGCGCTGGAGGAGTCCCGCAGGTCGTTCTCCCTCGGCGGGCTGTACGCGGTTGTCCAGGACTGGCAGGGTCGCCTCGCGCACGCCCCGGCGGTCGACGCGTTCGTCGCCTCCGGCTACGACGACAGCGAGACCATCGACATGGCCGAGCTGCGGGGAAGGCGCCGGTGAGCGGACAGCCGTACGCGGTCCGCTTCTCCGCGCCGGCCGCGAAGGCCCTCGACACCCTGCCCGAGCACGCCGAAGACACCGTGTGGGACGTGCTGGACGCCGCCGCGGCCGACCCCTGGGGCTTCGGGCAGTTCAACGCCGACGACCCCGAGGGTGAAGACGTGCGCTACGCCTCGGTGAGCCGGCTGTCCCTCACCTACTGGGTGAACAGGCCGCTGAACCGCCTGACCGTCCTGAACATCGTCTGGCTCGGGTAGCCACCCGATGACAGCGCCCCGACCCCGGCATGGCAATTGCCGAGGTCGGGGCGCTGTCATCGTAGCCACGGCTGATTCCACCGATGGCCACCCATCGGACGTCGTCGCCTGGAGGTCAGCTGGATCCGGCGGCCATGGAGTCGAAGGTCTCCCGCATCATCCGGTCGATGCCCCCAGGCTGTTCGATCAGGGAATCGAAGAGGTCGGCGAGCAGCCACAACACGAAGCCGTGCACCAGAGCCTCCTCCGGCGGAATCTGCCCGTACCGGTCGCGCCATGCCACGGTGTCCATGCCCATCGCGGCAGCCATGAGAACGCCGGTGACCATCGGCACCTGAGCCGGGTCGGCCATCTCGAAGCTGGGGAGTCGGCGGATCACAGCGGGGATCAGATCGCTGAGCGGATCAAGCCGATCCTCGCCACCGGACTGCTCGGCGATCAGGTACCCGGTCAGCACGCCCACCAGGAAAACCGTGCCCCGGGCCACCTCCTCACGCCCGTACGTGCCCACCGCGGCCCTGACCCGCAGCTGCGCCTCCTGCCGCTCCTTGGCGGAAGTCCGTTTCTCCAGGACCCGGTAGGAGTCCCACGCCGCACGGACCGCCTCATCTGCTACTACGCCTTCACTGGTCATGGAGCGACCGTAGACGAGCCAACGCGCCAGCCTGGATCCCCCCTGGGAAACCGCCGGTCGCGCGGCCGCTGTGGCGTCGGCGAGCGTCGGTCATCCGGCCGCCGCCCTGCGCCCGGCCCGTCAGGAGCGAGCGGCAGTGCCATCGGGCCGCGCGACCCTGACGGCGTAGAAGCCCTCAGAACGGTTCCGCGGTTGACAGGTGCCGTTTCGGGCCTCCGAGCCGTGCGTGGTGAAGCTGTCCTCGGGGGAAGACGGCCTGCTCCGGCGGGTGTTCGGAGCAGGGCCTTCTGTCAGTGCGGTGGATCGACGCCACCAGGCTCCTGGCGCGGTCGATCCGGACCGGCCCCGGTGACGGCCCGGGTGAGGACCTCCACCTGTCCGCGGAGGGTGATGATCTCGGCGCACAGGGCTTCCAGGGCCGCTGAAGCGGGTTGCCCGACAGCCCCCTGCGCCGGCTCACCGGAATCCGTGAGCGGTTCCTTTTCGTCCTCGCCCCCGAAGAAGCCGGCCAGAGAACCGGCCAGGAGGCCCAGAACGGCGAGCCCGGTGATCATGATGGTGAAGCCCGCCCAGCGTCCGGCAAGCGTCTGCGGAGCGATGTCGCCGTAGCCGACCGTGGTGAGTGTCACCACCCCCCACCACAGAGCATCACCGAACGAGGCGAACTCCGTGTTGACGGGCCGCTCGGCACGGTAGGCGACCAGGACCGCGACGAGCACCACGCAGGTGGCGACCACGATCAGCCGTTCCAGCCGCGCCAGAAGCCGTCGCGCTCCCCTGGCAGCCAACAGCAGGCGGGCCGGCCTCGCCAGGCGCAAGACGATGACGAACCGTCCCGCCTGGGCGCCGGGCAGCAGGAACCACGGGGCCGTGGCGATCACGACGAACAGGTCGAAGTTGGCCGAGCGCCGAGCTCGCGTACTTCTCGACGTGGCGTACGCGCATCACGTAGTCCGCCAGGAAGACCAGCCAGGCCGCGACGTTGACGATGACGCTGAGCCACTCTCCGGGCTCGGGCACGACGACGAGCGGCAGGACCGCCGATGCGACCATCGGCAGCCGCATCCGCGCATCGAACCGCTTGAGCCGGTCGCCGTCACCACCTGCCTCCGACCCGCTGAACTCGTTCCGTCCCTCAGGAGCGATGCCCATGCTCAGATCCTGGGCCCCCGCGCCGCATCCGGTCAGGCGACACGCACTACCTCGGCTCAGGGGAGTGAGCGCCGCGGGACGTGCGGGTGCTCTGGCGATGGTTCTGGCGGACATGCTCACCCTCCGGGCGGAGACGGCGCGGCATGGTCTCACCAGGGAATCGGCCCGTCCTCGGCCAGCAAGGCGCCCGTCGGGCCGTCCTC
Organism: Streptomyces sp. M-16; assembly: GCF_052114405.1. Lineage (NCBI taxonomy): Bacteria > Bacillati > Actinomycetota > Actinomycetes > Kitasatosporales > Streptomycetaceae > Streptomyces > Streptomyces sp. M-16. Next base: position 51,012 of record NZ_JBFRER010000019.1, read on the forward strand.
GCCCGCCGTCGCCAGGTCAACTGCGACGGCCGCGCCCTCCTCCGCCGTGCGTATCCCGGTGTGGCGGTTGAGGTCGGTCGCGCAGTAGCCGGGACTCACCGCGTTGACCAGGATCCCTTCGGCGCGCAGTTCATCGGCGTAGAGCACGGTGATCGCGTTCAGCGCGCTCTTCGAGGTGCAGTAGGGGAGGAGGACCGATGAGTAGGCGGACCACGGGCTGCGCGGGTCGGCCAGGTGGGTGAGGGAGCCGAGTTCGCTGGACATGTTGACGATGCGTGCGGCGGCGGAGCGGCGGAGCAGGGGGAGCATGGCGTGGGTCACCGCGATGACGCCGAACACGTTGGTCTCGTAGACCTGCCGGACGGTGGCGGCGGCGGTTTCACTGGGTTTTTGCGGTCCGGCGGCGATCGCGGCGTTGTTGACGAGGATGTCGAGGCGGCCGAACGTGGCGTCGATGTGCTGGGCGGCGGCCTGGACCGAGGTCTCCTCGGTGACGTCCAGCGGTACGAACCGTACGTCGGCGCCGTCGGCGCGAAGCTCCTCGGCCGCCGCCTCGCCACGCTCGGCGTTGCGGGCGCCGATCAGCACGGTGATGCCGAGGGCTGCGAGCCTGCGCGCCGTTTCCTTGCCGATGCCCTTGTTCGCGCCGGTGATCAGAGCAGTCTTCTGCGAAGTCGTCATGGCACACAGCCTCCCCTCACCCACGGGCGGCAGGGAAAGACCAGAAGACTCTGGATCTATAGTCCACAGATATGAGTGAGCTGGAGGTGCGGGAGCTGAGGTACTTCATCGCGGTCGCCGAGGAACTGAACTTCAGCCGGGCCGCACAACGCCTGGGGATGGCGCAGCCCCCGCTGTCGAAGGCGATCGCTCAGATGGAGTCACGGCTCGGGGTACGCCTGCTGGAGCGCACCACCCGGCAGGTGACGCTGACCAACGCGGGTCAGGTGCTGCTCGACCAGGCCCGGATCGCGGTCGACGCGGTGCACGCGGCGGCCCGGCGAGCACGCCGGGCCGGTCAGCCGACACCCCAGCTCGTCGTGGCGGTCAAACCGGGAGGCGACGCCGGGCTGCTGCGGGAGATCCTCGCCGCCTACCGGGGAACGGGTGCGCATCTGCCGCCGCCTGAAGTCGTCGTCGGCGGCAGCGGAGAGCCGATCGCCATGCTGCGGGACGGCCGTGCCGACGTAGCGCTGCTGCGCAGCCCGTTCGACGGTCAAGGGCTGGATTCCCAGACGCTCGTGGTCGAGCCGCGACTGGCCGTTCTCCCCGCCGCGCACCGCCTGGCCGGACGCCGACGACTGCGACTGACCGACCTCAAGGGCGAACCGATCCCGCGCTGGAAAGGGGCCGCCCCCTCCAACACCGCCTACTACACAGGATGCGACGGAGCAGAGGCAGGCGATGGGCACGCAGGCTTGGCGCCGGCCGACACGCCTGAGGGGCCGCTCGTGGCCAGCGTCGAGCAACTCCTGGAGGTGGTCGCGCTGGGCCAGGCGGTGGCGTTCCTGTCACGCTCCACCACCGAGCGGCACCAGCGCCCGGACATCGCATACCGGCCGGTCACCGGCCTCAGCCCCAGCGCGGTCATGGTCGCCTGGCCGGAGACCTCGCGATCCGCAGCCGTCGCCGCCTTCGTCCAAGCCGCCCACGACGTCGCCACCCACCACCCCGACCACATGACCGCACTGGCCTGACCGGCGTACTCAACCCCTGGCCGCGCCATCCACGCGCTTCTTTCCTCGCCCCGACAGCCCGACTGCGAAAGGGCTGGACGCTGCGGGACGCGGACGGCAACCGCTACCGGTTCGACCACGTACGGATCGCCGGCCACGCCCGCAAGGCGTCGCGAACGACCTCGGGAACCCGCAGCTGATCGCGGTGTCCGCTGCGTCGAACCGGTCGAAGGGCGATCAGTCCCGGACCAGTGGAGCCCCCCTCCCAGCGCGCCTATTGGTGCACGTACTCCCGGGCGGGACCCACATCAAGCACGTGTACCAGCTGAACGCCACCGCGGCCGAGCGTGATCAGCTGAACGTCATGCTCGACACCTGCGAGTGAGCCCGGCCCCATGAGGCATGGGTGCCGGCGGACCACGGCAGTGGTTACGGCGGCGCCTCGCCGTTGGGCAGTAAACCCCCTGGAACTCCGGAGTCGTCGAAGGCCACGTCAACCGGACCAAGATGCTCAAGCGCCAGATGTTCGGCCGTGCAGGCTTCGACCCTTTTCAAGCGGTTGTGCCTGGACGTGACCGCGGGCGACGTCCCGCTCTTCGGCGCGGGGCTGGCTGGCTGCGGCGGTCGGCTGATCGTCGTCCGCGCGCACGCTGGGATGGTCCCGCGAGACCGTCGAACCATGAGCGGCTGCCTCTGGAAGGCCGCCTGCTGCTACCCCGCGTGAGGTTTGACTGTGCGTCACTTTGTTAGTCTCGGCGCTCTTTGATCATTCTTGCGAGGGGGAGTACCCATGCGCGCGACGAAAGTGACGGTCGCCCTGGGCGCCGTGCTGACGGCCGCATTGCTGGCCGGCTGCAGCAACGCGCCGAGCCCGAACGACACGAGCCGTCCCGGCGGCACGGCGAGCGGGGACGCGAAGGCACCGGCCAAGCTGGCCGTGCCGCCGGCCTACGACGGTGCCAAGGGCTGGGACGAGTCCCTGCCCTGGGTCCCGGAGCACGCGGACCCGCCCGTGGCGGTCCTGCCCGGTGCCGGTGCCGGTGCCGGTGGCGAGGCCGTGGCAGTGCTGACGGTGGGCGAGGCCGGCGGCTTCGCCGTGCGGACCAGGGCCGCCGATACCGGAAAGGTCCTGTGGACCTCGGCGGTCTGGAACCCGCCACTGCCGCTGGAGTACGCGGAGAAGAAGGACATCCCCACCGTGCTCGGCGTCGAGCAGGACGGCCGCAAGTTCGTTGTCGTGTCCGCGCACGGCAAGGTGGGCAAGGACGACCTGCACGCGGGCACCGAGGTGGTCCGCCTCGCCGTGTTCGATGCCGCCGACGGCCAGGCCACCGGCCGCAAGCCGCTGCGGGAGATCGACGTGCCGGTGGAGGTGAAGGCGGACAACGACGGCTGGCGGGTGAGCGCCGACGGCGGCCGGGTCCTGGTCGCCTACGGCGACCACGGCCGCTACCCGAGGTGGGGGACCACCGTCGACCTGATCAGCGGCAAGGTGACACCGTACGGGCTTTCCGCCGGTCTGCTGAAGCAGTGCGAGGGCAAGTCCCTGGAATGCGGCTGGAGCCGGGTGGTCGCAGTGAGCCCGAAGGGCCCGCTGGTCGGCCTCGGTCACGGCTTCGGCGCCCCGGGCGCCTGGTTCAGCGACTCCGTCCTGCCGCAGGGCGCGGCGCCGACGTACTCCTTCGGCTTCTCCGACTCCTGGAACGGCGACGTCTACGGCGTGGCCGGCGGCCGCTTCCTCGCACAATGGCACGGCGCCGAGAAGAACGGTTCGCAGGGGCCGGCCGTGTGGTCCGTGCACGAGGTCGGCTCGGGCGCCCCGCTCGCCCGGATGGAGTGCGCCTACGACGACTTCCCCACCGTCACCTCCCAGGGCAACTCCCGTGCCTACCAGGTCGTCACCTCGCCCTCGGGCCGCTTCCTTGCCGCCGGCCCCGTCGCCTTCGACCTGGAGCGCAAGCAGGGCGTCTGCCTGCAGGGTGACGGCAACCGCAAGACGATCGCGGTGGGTGCCATCGCCGACGACGGCGTCGCCTACGGCACGGTCATCGGCGACAGGTCCGACCAGGTGGCCGCCCTGCTCGACCTGAAGACGGCGACCGGCGACGCCAAGGTGCTCGGCCCCGGGGTCGAGATCCCGCAGCACACCTCCGTGGCCCGCTCGGGCCTCTTCGTCACCCGCGACCAGAACCAGAACGTGCTCGTCGCGCTCCGTCCCCTCCGCTGACCCCGGCCACCGTCGCCCCGGACCCTGCGCCGATCGCGCGCCCGCCGACCCGGACCGCCCCCTCAGTGACGGGCCGGCGGCCCGGGCGACCCTGCACCGGAGTGTGGTTCGCCTCCGTGCGAGAGCTGACGTCCGGAACGGACGTGACCCCTGCCTGGTGGGACGAGTGGTCGTGCGGCGAGCCGGGGCCGGGTGAACCCGCGCCTGCGCGGGGCAGGCGCAGGCGGGCGCCGGGCGCTACGGGGCGGGTTCGTAGATGACGGTGGTGGTGGGGCCGGTACTCGCCAGGCCGAGGAGGGCCCGGCGCTCGTTCTCGTCGACGGCGAGGTCCCACTGAGGGGTTTGCGGAGGCGGGCCTTGTCCGGGCCCGCCCCAGCCACGGGGTCAGCCCCGCCTGACGATGATGCGGTTGTCGTTGAAGTGCTGCCAGTCCACCACGAGGTGGAACCGTTCGTGGTTCTTCAGGTCATCGAGGTTCACCTGCGAGCGGGGGGTGCCGCGTTCGAGCCGGGCCTCGTTCTCCTGGAGCATCTGTCCGAGCGCGTAGCGGACGTCGTCCTCACTGACCTTCGACGCCGCGGCCAGCCTGCCGACAGACGTGAAGACTTCGTCCGGCTGGCCCAGGTCGTCCGTGAGGTGGTTGAGCAGAGCGCTCTCAGCCGGGCCGCGTTCCCAGATGCGACGCGTGTCGGCGATCTCGTCCCGCTCGGCGTCCGTCAGGTCGAGGACCGCCTCGGGGCCGGGGAGGGGGTCCTGCATGGACCACACGCCGTCCTGCACTGTGGCGATGCCGAGCGCGAGCATGGTGTCCGCGAGCTCACGGATGGTCCTCGGGACCTCCACACCGGCATCGCGGAGCAGTCCCTCGCACCTGGCTTGGTGCTCCGCGGCATCTGCGCAGAACTGGTCCTTCTCCTCGTCGGTCTCCAGATAATCCAGTTCGTCGTCGTCCATCCACACGACGGGGGAATCGAGAGTGCCTCCGTGCCGGCCGAAGAAGGCGCCGGGCTCGCCGTTGAAGAGCTGCTGGACGACCTCATCCAGGCTGCCCCGCAGTCCGCGGACCGCAGCCGTGCCGAAGAGCATGCAGAGCACCATCGCCTGGTGCCGGGGCAGGTAGCTCGGCCATCCACTAGGGAACCAGCCGTTGTGCATGGACAGGTAGCCGTCGCCACTGTCCTGACTCGTGTCCTGGTCGACAGACATGGGTCTCCTTATGAAAGCTGCGGGGAAGGCGGGTAGTACGGCGGGAGGTTCTTGATCCGCTCGGCCAGGAGATGGGCGAGCGGGCCATCCTCGTGGTCGTCGAGGTCAATCAGGCCGGCGTCTGCAAGGCGAGCGAGCCCGACACCGAGATCGGCCTCGCTGTTCGCCTCGCCGAAGGCCCCGCGTCGGAGCTGCGTGACGAAGTCGTCGACGCTGACGTCGTCGTCGAGGTCCGGGAGCCACTGGCTGGCTTTCCCGTACAAGCCGAGGTCGTACAGAGACGGGCCGCCCCCGAGGGCTTCGGGCTCGACGATCACGGGCTGCGTGCCTGGGCTGCGTCTCTTCAACATGCGGACATCCTGGCGGTTGCAAAGGCACTCGAGGGCGAGATCCGGGCGAATCCCACCCTCAGGTGCCGAACGGGCCCTCGGCCTGAAGGAGGCAAGAGGCGAGCTTCGGATTCCGAGCGGCCGAATCTGCGTGCAGCCCGGCGTCCGCCGCAGCGGCCTCGCTGCGGCGCCCTCGTCCAAGTCGGCGCGCTCCTCTGCCGCAGCACGGTCGCGAGCACCCCGCTCGGCAGCCTGGGTGTCGGCGTCGGCCACGGCATGCCCGAGCTCCGCTGCGAGACAGTCGCCTGTCGATGGCCGCCCGATTCCTTCGGGAGTTGCACGGGTCGGTCACGGCGCTGACGTGCTGTGTGACCGATGGCAGGAGATGGATCGGTCACACGCGGCCCGCCGACCGGTCACGGGCCCGGAAAAGCAATCCTCACGGCACGAAGGGCTTGCCCGGCGCCCGCCCGCGGGGCGGGACGCTTCTCCATGCCGCCGCGCCACCGTCTGGGAGGTGGCGGCTCCGAGCCAGCCGGCACCACCTCGTCGCCCAAGGTCGTCCCCGGCCTTTTCTGCAGACGCACCCGTACGCGACCGCGCTGCTGTCGGCCCTCAGCACCTTCCAGGGCACCCCCAACGACGCCGCCGATGCCGCGAGTGCCCGCCCGGACCGCTCCCGTGTCCTCTACGAAGGCAACCACCGGTTCGTGCTTCTGGCCGAAGAGGCCGTCCTGCGCTACCGCGGCGGTGGGAGCGACGGGACGGACCAGCCGTACCGACGTGCTATTTTTGTGAGCGATCGTTCAACTACGGGGGTGTCGGATGGGCCGCAAGCAGCTCTGGGATCAGGCGGACGTACTGGCCCGCGCCATGCGACTGTTCCGCAGCCGCGGCTACCTGGGGGCCTCGGTGCGGGACATCGAGGAGGCGACCGGGCTGCATCCGGGCAGCCTGTACCGGGTCTTTGAGAGCAAGGAGGGCCTGTTCTGCGCCGCACTGGACGCCTACAACGACCAGGTGGTGCAGGGCCGCGTCCGGGTTCATCTCCTGGAACCGCCGGACCCTGTGGCGGGCATCCGGTCGTTCTTCACCTCGACGTTCGAGACCGGCCCCGATCCCGATCCGGGATGTCTCCTCACCAACACCGCGGTGGAGTCCTTCACCGTTCCGCAGGCCGCCGCGGGAGTGCACCGAGGGCTGGAGACGATCGAGTCCGGCTTCGCCGATGCGCTGACGCGCGCCCGCGCTCTTGGCCTGCTGTCGGCGGATCTGGACGTCGAGGTGTCGGCAGCCCGGCTGCTGGCGCTCTACCAGGGCCTACTGGTGCTGGTCCGGGCCGGCGCCCCCGTCACGAAACTGCACACCATCACCGATGGCGCAATGGCGTCGATCGGCTCCGACAGAGAAGGACAGCGATGAGCGACTCACAGCAGATCTGGACGAACTACGCCGCGTGCTGGTCGGCCGACCCCGGCGAGCGGCTTGCCGCACTCGGCGCGGTCGCGGTCGAAGGCGTCGCCTATCGGGACCCGGGCACGGAGGTGGGCGGGCTGACCGAGCTGGCCGCCTACATGGCCGGATTCGCCGGAGCCTTCCCCGGTCACCGGTTCCGTATCGACCAGGTGGTCGAGCACCACGACCGGTCGCTCGCACGGTGGACCCAGCTCGGCGAGCAGGACGAACCCGTCATGGAGGGCGTGAGCACCGCCCTCCACCGCGACGGCCGGCTCGCTGACATCACCGGGTTCTTCCTCCCCGCGTAAGCGGATCCCACAGCCTCGCCGAGCCCGTCGCCGACCGGCTGGCGCCGCTCGGCGAGGTCACCGTGCACCGCCACTTCGGTGGCCGGGCACTGCGCAGCCATGGCATCCAGTTCGCGATGTCGTGGTGCACACCTATTGCAGTGCCTCGCTCGGCGTCCCGGATGATCTGGTCCGCCGGGGTCACTCGTAGATCTTGGCTGCCGAGAGCTGCAGGGCTACTGATCGCCAGGTGACCGGTTCGAGTTGCGCATGAAGCGGAGAGTTGGCGCCCACCCAGGCAGCCCAGGCGCCGAGCCAGTCATAGGGGGTGCTGTGGGCCCAGCCACCTCCGTGGCCGGCCCGTTCGCCGCGGCTGATCTGCGCTCGGCGCTCGCGTTGGTCTCGGGCGAAGTCGGTGGCCAGGGTCGCCGCATACATCCGCAGATCGCGTACGGTGTCGACCTCGTTTGGTGCGGTGCCGGCGTCGGCGAGCACACAGTTGAACCCCGGTGGGGTCGTGCGGACGGTGTCGAGTTGGTAGGCCAGCCCCTGCCAGCCGGGCCGGCCGGGGGCCTGTTCGTGCAGCAGGTCGGTGCCGTCGATCCTGCTTCCCAGCAGGCGGACCCATCCCCACAGGAAGTTGTTGATGCTTCCGTGGGTCCAGTGCTCAGCTGTAGGTGAGTACGGATCCGGGTCGCTGCATGCCTGCTCGCAGTCGGCGGCCAGCCTGCGAAGGTAGGCGGCGAAGTCCTGTCGGGACTCCACCTGCTGCCAGGAATCGATGTTTCGGGCTGCGGACACAGCGACAGAATATGAGCCCCGCTGGCCTGCATCGACCAGATGGTTTCGGTCCCGACCGGCTTCTCGGCGAGCCCCTGACTCCAGGGTTCACGTGGACTCGTCGGGCACACTTCAAGCTCAGCACACGCCTCCGGCCGGTGCATCTCATCGATTCCATACCGACGCCGGTCCGGACGAACGATCTGAACCCTTACCGGGAATCAGGCCGCGACGAGTTCCTGCTCGCGGTCCGGCATCTTGACCTTGGGCTTCTTGTTCGGCAGCGAGAGCCGGAAGACCTTGTGCCACGCGGAGAACACCTGCTTGGGCAGCGGCCCGGTGACGTACTCCAGCTCGTACTTCTCGAACAACGCGCGCACCTTCACCGCGACCTCGGCGTACCGGTTGCTCGGCAGGTCAGGGAACAGGTGGTGCTCGATCTGGTGCGACAGGTTGCCGGTCATGAAGTGCATGGCCTTGCTGCCGCTGATGTTCGCCGAGCCCATCATCTGGCGCAGGTACCACTGGCCGCGCGTTTCGCCCTTGATCGACCGGCGCTCGAAGACCTGCACGCCCTCGGGGAAGTGCCCGCACATGATCACCGAGTGGGTCCAGAGGTTGCGGACCAGGTTCGCGGTGAACGTGGCCGCCAGCGTGGTGAGGAACGACGGGCCCGACAGCAGCGGGTGGATCACGTAGTCCTTGAGCACCTGCTTGCGGATCTTGCGGCCCACGGCCCTGGCCCGCGCGCGGAACTCCGGGGTCTTGCGGCGGCGCTTGTTCAGGTTCTTGCCGAGTTCCAGGTCGTACGCTGCGATGCCGTATTCGAAGAAGCAGGCGTTGATGAAGTTCCACAGCGGCTGGCCGAGGTGGAACGGGTGCCACTTCTGGTCCTCGTCGACGCGCATGATGCCGTAGCCGAGGTCGTTGTCCTTGCCGATCACGTTGGTGTACGTGTGGTGCAGCTCGTTGTGCGAGTGCTTCCACTGCTCGGCCGGCGAGACGTGATCCCAGTCCCAGGTGGTGGAGTGGATCTTCGGGTCCCGCATCCAGTCCCACTGGCCGTGCAGGATGTTGTGGCCGATCTCCATGTTGTCCATGATCTTCGCCACGGACAGACCGGCGGTGCCGATCAGCCACGCGGGCGGGAAGATCGAGAACAGCAGCACGCCCCTGCTGACCAGCTCGAGCTTGCGCTGCGCCGCGATGACCTTGCGGATGTAGGCGGCGTCCTTCTCGCCACGGCTGGCGATCACCTCGTCGCGGATCGCGTCCAGCTCGCGGCCGAGCTCCTCGATCTGCTCCGCGGTCAGGTGGGCGGTGGGGTCGATGGCGGTCAAGGTGCTCCTACCGTTCGATGTCGCAGGGGCCCGCCGCGGCGGACACGCAGGTCTGGATGAGGACGCCCGGCTCGGCTTCGGTGATCTCACCGGTGCGCAGGTCGCGGACGGCGCCCGTCTTGAGCGGCGTGACGCAGCCGAAGCAGATGCCCATGCGGCACCCGGACGGCATGAGTACGCCGGCCTCCTCGCCGACGTCCAGCAGCGGCGTGGCGCCGTCCGCGTCGACGGTCTTGCCGGTGGTGCTGAACGTGACCTCGCCGCCGTCGCCTGCGACGACGATGGAGGGGCGGAAGCGTTCGGTGTGCAGGCGCTCTCGGACGCCGCGCTCGGTCCACTGATCTTCGGCGGCGTCGAGCAGGCCCGCGGGCCCGCAAGCCCACGTCTCGCGCTCGGCCCAGTCGGGCACGAGTTCGTCGAGACGGGCGATGTCGAGGATGCCGTCCGTGTCGGTGTGCAGCTCGGTGAGACGCAGCTTCTTGTCCGCGACCAGGTCGTGCAGATCATTGCGGAAGATGACGTCCTGCGGCTGTGGCGCGGAGTGGACCATGACGACGTCGTCGAGCTCGGTCTCGCGCAGCATGCCCATCACCGGCGTGATGCCGCTGCCGGCCGTCAGGTAGAGCACCTTGGAGGGCCTGGCATCCGGCAGCACGAAGTCACCGGTCGCCTGGTCGAGCTGGATCAGCGTGCCCGGTTTCGCCCTGCGGACCAGGTGATTGCTGACCTTGCCGTCCGGGATCGCCTTCACGGTGATCGTGATGCGGCCGTCCTGGCGGTTTGTCGGCGAGGTGACCGAGTAGGCACGCCACAGGCGCACCCCGTCGACGTCGACCCCGATCCGCACGTACTGACCGGCTGTGTGACCGCGCCAGCCCCGTCCCGGCCTGATCACGAGGGTCGCGGCGTCACCCGTCTCGGGGTGCACGGCCTCGATGCGCCCCCGCAGGTCAGCGCCCGCACGCAGCGGGCTGACCAGGTCGAGGTAGTCCGACGGCAGCAGTGGCGTCGTGACCATCTCCAGCAGTTTCCACGCCCTACTGCGGAGGGCTGCACTCGTCATGACCCCAGCTTGATGCGCCTCAGGGCGTAAAGTCCTGTCCGCAGGACGTGAAAATGATCGGCTGGATTGTCCGCAGGGAACAAAACATGAGCCATGCAGTCCGGAGGGCCACCGAACTGGCCCTGGATGAGACGACGGTCACCGTACTTCGGGCCGCGCTGAAGACCACCGCCGACGAGATCGTCCAGGCGATCATCGACGAGGTCCCTCCATACGCCAACGCCCTGTCGGGCCGCATGGGCGGCACCATCCGCCGAGCCGTCCGCACCGCACTGGGGCACTACCTGAACCTCGCGAGCGGCAACGCCACGGGCGGCGATGCCGGTGACGCTGCCTACGAGCTGGGCCGCGGCGAGGTGCGGGACGGCCGTTCGATGGACGCCCTCCTCAGTGCCTACCGCGTCGGCGCCCGCGTGGCCTGGCGATGCCTGGCCGCGGGCGCCGTACCCGCAGGTCTGCCCGCCGCCGAGGTCGCCAAGTTCGCCGAGCTGACCTTCGCCTACATCGACGAGCTCTCCGCCGCGAGCGCCGCGGGCCACGCCGACGAACTGGCCGCCCAGGGCCGGGCTCATGAGCGCCACCTGGAACAACTGGTCCGCGACCTCCTCGCCGACGCGAGCCCGGACGTGCTGCGGGCCTCTGTCCAACGGGCCGGGTGGCAGCCTCCGGTTTCACTGACCGCGGTCCTGCTGCCCGCCGCCCAGGCCCGGCCCGCCTACCGCGCGCTCGACCCGAGCACCCTCGTCCTCGACGATCTGCCGGACGCCCTCGGCGTGCTGCTCGTCCCCGATGCCGACCGGTCACACCTCTTGAGGCAGCTGACCGACCGCACCGCCGTGGTCGGCCCGGCCCGGCCATGGACTCGTGCGTCCGCCTCGTACGCACGAGCCGTCCGCGCGCGCTCCCTCTCCTCTGATGTTCGCGACACCGAGGACCACCTGCCCGAGCTGGTGCTGAGCGCCGACATGGAGGCGTTCGCAGACCTGCGTGCCCGAGCCCTCGCACCGCTGCAGATTTTGCCTGCCGCGACCGCGATGCGGCTGGAGGAGACGTTGCGGGCGTGGCTCCTGCACCATGGCAGGCGGAACGAGGTGGCGGCGGCGTTGTTCGTCCATCCCCAGACCGTCCGGTACCGGATGTCGCAGCTGCGGGAGCTGTTTCCGGATCTCGAGTCGCCGCACCGGGTCCTTGAACTGACGCTCGCGGTCGGTCTCCGGGTCAGCTGACGCCTTCTTCGACCGTCCACGACCGCGTCCGCGAGCAGGGCGGTGGCAGCTTCGGGGATTGCTGATGAGGATCTGCCAAAGCGAAAGCGAAAGCGAAAACGGCCAGGCCCGCTCTCGATTCCCCACTTGGTTGCGCGTGCCGCGAAGGCCGGAGTCGCCCGTCCCCGTAGGGTCCGGCGGCACGTCGCCCCCGGTGAGGGGCGGTCCCGCTCCACCCGGAGGCGGTCGCGTTCACAGGCCACTACGACCTAGACATCGATGTCAGGAGATCCCCGAGGACCGGCTGGCGCGCGTCTACTCCTCCGTGTCCACCACATCGCACGGCAGCATGACCGTGCGCACGGGTGGACGTCACGTCGCCGAGGTGACCGGCCGCGCGGCGAGGCCGGAGCACCCCCAGGCACGACGCCGGGCGTACCGCCACCACCAGCGTCCTCGCAGTAGTGCGCAGCCTGGCACCCGAGGGGTGGGGGCGAGGACGACGACCGCAAGGGCCAACCGGCGACGACTGTGAAAACCACTGTTCGATCCCCGGAGCACGGTGATAGACATTCGGCGTGGAAAAGAATCTTGAGTTCCCTGACCTGCTGCGACTGATCGATGAACGGTCGACCGCCTTCCGCACCGCGATCGCCGCCGCGCCCAGTCTCGACGCACCGGTGCCGACCTGCCCCGGGTGGACGCTGTCCGATCTGGTGAAGCACCTGGGTGGGGGAGACCGTTTCTGGGCCGCCATCGTCGGCGCGGGGCCTGCCGACGGTCCCCCGGCCGAAGCCGCCGCCGCGCGCGCCGCTCTGGAAGTGCCGCAGGAGCGTGAGGCCCTGCTGGCCTGGCTGGCCGCGTCGACGCAGCTTCTGCTGAACGCCCTGCGCGAGGCGGGCCCGGACGCCGGCTGCTGGGCGTGGTGGAGTGGCCTGCAGACGCCGCGGACCTCTGGCGGAGTCGCCCGGCACCGGGTCCAGGAGAGCGCGGTGCACACCTACGACGCACGGCTCGCCGCGGGCGCCCCGCAGCCGCTGCCGGCCGAGGTCGCCCTCGACGGTGTCGAGGAGTTCCTGTTCACCTGCGTCGCGTCGCCCAGCGCCTGGCCGCACAAGCCCGCGGCCTTCGATTTCCACGCCGCCGAGGGCCGCTCCTGGCGCCTCACGGTCGACGGCGACGGCGCACGTTCCACCCGCATCCCCGCGCCCACTGCCGCGACCGGCGAGGACTCGGACGCAGCCGGCGTCTCCATCCATGGCACGGCCAGTGAGTTGGTCATCTACTTGTACGACCGCATCCCGGCCGCATCCTTGCACGTCGAAGGAGACGCCGGGCTGCTCGACCTGCTCCGCGCCTGGGAGCCGGAGGTGTAGGACGTAGCGGGGGCGGTTGGCCGCGCCTAGGCAGTGTCTGATGGCTCTTGCCCGGCTGGTGGATCTACCGCCCTTCGGGGCAAGAGCCCGTCATGGTGCGTGGGCATGAACTGACGAATGCTCAGTGGGAGCGCATAGCCCCGCTGCTGCCGGAAACCGGCGGGCCAGGTGGACGGTGGGCTGACCACCGCACCGTGATCAACGGTGTGCTCTACCGGACACGGACCGGCATTCCCTGACGTGACCTGCCCGAACGCTACGGAACCTGGCAGAGCGTGTACGAGCGTCACCGCCGCTGGTCGGCCGACGGCACCTGGTCGAGGATCCTGCGCGCCTTGCAGGCCGGTGCCGACGACTCGGCGAAGGACGCCGACGGCGCGTGGGCGGTCAACGCCGACTCGACCACCTGCCGGGCCCACCAGCACGCGGCCGGGGCCCGGCACCGCTCTCCCGGCGACCACCCCGAAAAGGGGGCGGCGCACGTGTGGACGAAGATGGGCGTGAGGCCCTGGGACGCTCCCGGGGCGGGCTGACCAGCAAGGTCCACCTGCTGGCCGACGACCGCTGCCGCCCCCTGGTCTGGCTGACCTCGCCCGGCCAGCGCGGAGACAGTCCGATGTTCATCCCGCTCATGCAAGCCCTGAACGTGGCCCGCACCGGGCCCGGGCGCCCCCGGACCCGACCGGACCGCGCCCGCGGCGACAAGGCGTACTCCAGCCGCGCCAACCGCGTCTACCTGCGTAAACGCGGGATCAAAGCGACGATCGCCCAGCCGGACGACCAGCGTGCCAACCGCCGCCGACGCGGCCGGGCCGGCGGCCGCCCGCCAGCCTTCGACCGCGAGCAGTACCGCCAACGCAACACCGTCGAAGGGTGCATCGGCAAACTGAAGCAACACCGGGCCGTCGCGACTCGGTACGACAAACGCGACTACATCTTCCACGGCACCGTGGCCACCGCAGCCATCGTGATCTGGCTCCGAGATCTCGTCAAAGAGCCATCAGACACTGCCTAGATGGGCTTGGCCTGCCGGACCCTCAGCGGGCGGGAGGCCGTCCCTGCCTGCTGAGCGATGATGAGGACTGCATCATCCAGACCGCCGCCACCCGCCCGGCCAAGCTCGGCCAGCCCTTCACCCGCTGGTCGATCCGCAAACGTGCCGCCTACCTGCGGAAAGTACACGGACGCGTGATCCGGATCGGCCGGGAAGCGTAGCGTCACGGTGCCTGCTCCGAAGGACGGCAGCATGTCGTCGTCCTCGTCGATCGCGGTGTACGCAGCCCCCCACTTCGCGAGCAGGTCGGCCGGACCGCGCTGACCGTATTGGCCCAGGGGCGTAAGCCCGTGGGCTGATGTTGCGCGAGAGGGGTACGTGACAGGGTCGCCCTGTGCCCACGGAATGGCCGTTGCGGCACGGTTGACGACAGGGGGAGGGCTCTTGATCACTACGCCGTTCATCAGCCGGAAGAGCATGACGCGCCGCAGCATGCTGGGAGCCGCGCTGGCCGCCGGGACCGCCGTGCCGCTTGCCGCCGGTGGCGGCCGCGCGTGGGCCGCCCCGGCCGCCCCCGCCCCGGTCGCCGCTGATCCGGTTGCGGCGCGGCTCACGCTGCCCGTGCCGACCGGGCCGTATCCGGTCGGCACGGTCCAGCTGCACCTCGTCGACCAGTCGCGTCCGGACGACATCGCGGGCCCAGGGCACTTCCGCGAGCTGATGGCCACCGTCTGGTACCCCGCCCGTGACGTCGCGCGGTACCCGGTGGCGCCCTGGATGCCGGCCGGCGCATTCCAGGCGTTCCTCGCCGACGTCGGGTTCAGCGATCTGGCGCCACTGGGGCCGCTCACCGCCGGCCACGTGGGTGCTCCGGTGCGGCGAACGGACCGACGGCTGCCCGTCGTCGTGTTCTCCCACGGCGCGCACAGCCACCAGGGCGACCACACCGTCATGGTCCAAGAGCTCGCCAGTCACGGATACGCGGCCGTGACGATAGCTCACCAGTACGACACTTACACCGAGTTCCCCGACGGCAGGCTCGCCGTCCCGCTCCGCGACAGGCCGGCACCGACGCTGCCGGGGGACTTCGCCGCCGACCTGCGCTTCGTCCTCGACTGCGTCGAGCAGCTCGCCGCCGGGCGCAATCCTGACGTCGACCACAGGGAGCTGCCGGTCGGGCTGCTCGGCTCCCTCGACCCGCGGCGCATGGGCGCGTTCGGCTGGTCGAAGGGCGGGACGGCCACCGCCTGCGCCACGCTCGCGGACGAGCGCATCCGGGCCGGGCTCAGCCTCGACGGCCCGATGCAGATGAACCCGCCACTGGCCGGCGACTTGGACCGGCCCTTCATGATGATGTCCGCCGCGTTCACCCGGGCCACGACTCCCGAGGCCGCAGCCTTCTGGTCGCACCTGCGCGGATGGCGGCTGAACATCGAGGCCCAGGGCGCCGTCCACATCTCGTACGGCGACAACGAGGCGCTGTTCCCCCAGGTGGCGAAGCTGTACGGGTGGAGCGGACAGCAGCTCCAGGACGTGATCGGCACCCTCGATCCCGACCAGGCGGTGAAGATCCAGCAGGCGTACCCGCTCGCGTTCTTCGACGAGCACCTGCGCCACCATCGGGGGCACCTACTCGATGGGCCGTCCCCTGCCTTCCCGGCAGTGACGTTCCTCCCCTGAGCACCCAGGGGCCGGCACCCGTGGCGAAGCGGATTCTGCACTGGTCGGCAACAAGGATGTCCTGCAGGAGCGAGGTGGGTCCGGGACCCATGGGTCCCGGACGGAGCGGCGGGCTAACATCCGTCGCCGAGGTTGATTCCCGCCGCGGCGGCCGAGTACACGACCCAGAGCTGGATCAGCTCCATCGGGATGGCCAGGACGCAGAACCACACGGTGGTGCCGGCGAGCAGCCCGGGCCGGGTCTGTCCGAGTCGGAGGCCGTACCGGCCGCGCAGTCGCCTCGCGAGGAGCACGCACACCGCCACGGCCGCCACGCCGAGGGCCACTCCGGCCCAGCCTGCGGCGTACTCCGTCATCGGGAAGGGCAGGTGCCGGCAGGCTTCCCGCTGCCGGTCGGCCCACTCGTGCTGGATCTCCTGCGTGTGCAGGGAGGTTGCCACCCCGGTCACGATCAGGAGCGGCACCATGCCTGCCGCCGTCACGGTGCCGAGGGTGACGGCGCGTCGGCTTGCGGGGTGGCCGCTCGTAGCGGGGGACGAGGATGGGGAGGGTGAGGTGGCGGCCATCAGTACCAATCCGGTTCCGGGCGGACGATGCGGATGCGCTGCTCGCCCCCGTTCCTGTTCGCGATGTGCTCCCGGCTGTCCAGGCTCACGTTCTGGAAGGAGCTGGTGTGCTGGGTGAGCTTGATGTCCCCGTCGGGGGAGACCGAGGTGACGACGGCGGCGTGGTGGGACTCGCCAGGGGCGGTTTCCGTGCCGGGGCGCCACCTGCTCGTAGAAGACGATGTCGCCGGGCCGTGCCTCCGTCCTCGGCACCTCTTTACTGCCGTGCCGCAGCAGGAAGTTCTGCAGCCCCTTGGCGCGCGCCCAGGAATCGGAGTGGTAGGCGTTCTGGTCGAACCAGTCCCACCCGGTCCCGCTCTGGCGGCCCCAAGTGTCGTCGCCCATCAGCCCCGTCCAGGGGGAGATCTTCTTCTTCACGCCTCCGGCTTCCAGGCTGGAGGACACGAAGTTGGTGCAGTTGCCGACGTCCCCGTAGTCCAGGTCGTCCTTCTTGTTCCAGTGGTCGAGTGCGTACCGCACCATCTCGACCCGGTCGATCTTTCCGTCGGGTCCGCGGAGCTCGCGCTCGACCTCGGGCGCCAGACCCCCCAAGTCGGCGAGGGTCACAGGATCGGCCCGCATGAGGTCCTTCTGCTGCTGCGGCGTCAGGCCGTCCCACCAGGCGCGGACGAGTCGGGGATCCTTCCCGACCGGGATGTCCGCCCTGAGGATGTCGAATTCGATGTGGGACGCCTCGACCAGGATCTCATTGTGCGCCTGTGAGGTGTCGGAGACGTTGATGGTCTTCGCCAGCTCGTCCAGTTCGGCGGAGGCTTTCGCGTCCGCCTGGGAAGCCTCGCGCAGGGCTTCGTCGATCAGCGTATTGACCGTGGCTATGTGTCCCTGTTCCTGGGTGTAGGCGTCGCGCACGTTCTGCGGGACGTTCGGGCCGACCGGTGCGGCGCCCGTGTACGCGCCCACCGCGCGGCCGTCCTGGATGCCCAGCCCGTTCTCGTTCGCCAGCTCGATGGCGTGGGAGAGGGTGCGTTGTGCGCAGCCCATGGTGTGGGCGAGGGCGTCGAGGACCATGGCGACGCCCTTCATGATGTCGCCGCCGGACTCCAGGCGGTCGGCGAGGTCCTCCAGGCGTTTGCCGGCCTGCTTGCCGGTGGCGTCGGCCCAGTGGTCGTCGAGTGGTTTCTTGCCCTGCGCGCGGATGTCCTCGCAGGCGGAGGAGGAGCGCCGGGCGAGGTCGACCCAGTCGTCCGCGGTCTTCTGCCACTGGTCCACGCGGCAGTCGTACAGGTCGTGATAGGCGACCACGGGTCAGTTCCTCCCGAAATCGGCGGGCCGTGCTGGAGCCTCCCGAAGGCGTCCCTCGCCTGGGCGTCCGTGGTGTCGTAGGCGTTGGCCGTGGTGTGGAGGTTGTCGGCCATGGTGTTCATCTGCTTCCCCAGGTCGACCATGTGGTCCTCCCACGCGGTCGCACACCGCTTCAACGCCGCGGAGCGGAGGCCCAGCCGTGGTGTCCGTCGGCTGCCGTGTCGCTCGAATCAAGAGACTTGCGGAGGTTCTGCAGTGCCTTCGCGGCGGCCGAGTCTGCACCTCCCGCGCTCTGCCGCACGTAGTACGTCTTGATGTCCATGTCCACGAAATCCCCCATGAGCGGTTTTGAGGAACACCCCAACCTCGACTGCGTGTTCGGTTCACCGGCGACGGGGCGGAGCCTCATCCCGATCGGTGGACACGTCGACCGGCCGGGGAACCCGTACGCAGGGCTTCCCGTCCGACAGGGGGGTGAGCAGTCAACGAAACGCACATCGCATGCCTGCCAGAGACCAATACGGCTCCACTGCATCCACGGCCGGCGAGAAGTCGCACCATGGCGATGGACCGGCTCGACGCGGTCACCCGACTGCTCGTCCGGGGCGTCCGCCGCTTCCGCCCGCCGAGGCGGTGCGTCCGCACGACGCGGGCGGGTGAAGACCGGCCGCCGGGCCGGGCGATCGCAACCAGCCCCTCCGCGGGCTGTTCGACCTCGACCTTCACGAAGTCCGTACGGACGGCTCCGTCGGTGGCATCGGTTACAGACAGGGGCCTCGCGATGGGATGGCTGTGGCGTCTCTCCATGGCTGAGGCCTGACGCCGACACCTCGTCGGGCCGCTCCTCCTGCCGCACCGTCGGCCGAATTTCGCAGAAGTGGGCGAAGAGGTCGTCCCCGCCGCCGTCGGGGTTGAACGCCGAATCCCCTGCGGGGCAGGTGCTTCCTCGGCAACCCGCCAGGACGAGGCGACCACCCTGCGCTGACGCGGCGCACCCCCGCGGCCGACCCGGCCGCATGAGGCCAGGCGCCTCCGTGCCACCGCGAACCTCTGGATCACCCCCGGGCCCGGACGACATGATCCTCTCAACGGCGCAGCAGTGGAGCGCCGGGGGGAACCGGGCCGGCGCCGATGGGCGCACGCCTGGAGCGCCACGTCATCACGGGTCGGTGCACTGCGCACACATGGCCCGTCTGCGTCCGAAATATGGGGGATTGTCATACCTGTTCGCCGTCGACTGACCACGCTCGCGTCGGTCACCGCCACCGTGGCCGCCAGCTCGTCCGTGCTGCTGTCCCTGGGCACCGTCCCGGCCTCCGCCGCCAGCGTGGCGACCTGGGACAAGGTCGCCCAGTGCGAGAGCTCCGGCAACTGGGGCATCAACACCGGCAACGGCTACTACGGCGGCCTGCAGTTCTCGGCGTCGACCTGGCGGGCCTACGGGGGTACGGCCTACGCGTCCTACGCCCACCAGGCCACCAAGAAGCAGCAGATCCTGATAGGCGAGAAGGTCCTCGTCCTCGCCGGACAGGGCCCGGGCGCGTGGCCGACCTGCGGCCGCCTCGCCGGACTCGGCAGCGACCACGCCGACCCCTACCCGGACGCGCCGACCCCGCCGGCCCCCGCGCAGTCGTGGAAGGCGCAGGCGCTGATCGGCTCCGGCAACGGCATCTACCACGCCACCCGCTTCGACAACGGCACCTGGACCCGCTTCGGGGACGTCGACAGCCAGGCGAGCGCCGTCCCTGGCGGGGTGCGCACCATCGCCGAGGCGGGCATCAACGGCGACACGCACGTCCTGGCCGTGAGCCACGAGGGCAGGCTGTACCACACCATCCGCAACGCGGACCGCACCTGGGGAGCCTTCGGGGACGTCCACGCGGCCGTCGGCGCGCTGCCCAACGTGACGCAGGTGGCGGCCGTTTCGTCGGGTACGGAGCTCCAGGTCGTGGTGGTGGCGGACGGGAAGGTCTACCACACGGTCCGCCGCGCGAACGGGACGTGGGCGCCGTTCGGGGCCGTCGGTAACCCGGACGGGGCGCCAGTGACGAAGGTGGCGGTCTCCCAGACGGGCACCGACACCCAGGTGGTCGCGGTCTCCGGCGGCTCCCTCTTCCACACGGTCCGGCACGCCGACGGCACCTGGACGACCTGGGGCAACGCCTCCGCCGAGACGGGCGTGACCGGCATCGACGACGTGGCCGTGGCCGGCACCGGCGGTGACCTCCAGCTGGTGGTCACCACCGACGGCGGCACCAAGCGCTACCACGGGGCCCGCTTCGCCAGCGGCCAGTGGGTCATGAACGCCCTCTCCGCGGTGGTCCCCTCCGGGGTGACGGTCACGGACGTGGCGGCCGCGCAGGTGAACAACGAACTCCAGGCGGCCTTCGTGACCACCGACGGGCGGGTCCTGCACACGATCCGCGCCGTGAACGGCACCTGGTCGCCGGCCGCCCCGGTCGACCTGACGGGCGTCCCCGGCACCCGCACCGGCGTCTCCATCACCGGCACCTACAACTGATCCGGTACTCCTGATCCGGTACCTCTGATCCGGACCAACCACGGGCCCGGGACGATCACCGTCCCGGGCCCGTTCCCATGCGCCTCAGGCCGCTGCCGCGACGTCCGCCGGAACCCCGAGCCGTGTCACCGGCAGCCACCCGGCGGCGCCCTTCGCCGCGGAGCCCAGACCCAGACCCAGGCCCCAGCCGGCGCCCGCCACGCCCCACACGGCGCACCCGCCCAGCAGGAGGGCCACGCCGGAGCAGCAGCAGACGGTCCGGTCGCTGGCCGCCGCCCTACGGAAAGTTCAGCGAGTTCCAGGCCTGGTACACCCTTGCTGTGGATTCCGTCGCTCGGCCCCATGGAGTCCAAGAGCCAGGTGAAGCAAGGCCGGCTGTCGAGACACTCCGGGGTCAGGCCGACTCCTTCCTCACGCTCCCGTTGCAGCATCGGGCAGGGGCTCGGCGGGTACCGCGTTGCCGCCCGGCAAGGAATAGTGGGTGACGCTGAGGTCTTTCGTCCGGCGGATCAGTGCCACGTCCCGACCGTCGAAGATCAGGGCCGCGACACGGATCTCGACCTGGCGAACGTGGTCGGCTCGCCGCTCGTCATACTCGTGATACTCATCCCCCCGTTTGCGGTACAGGCTCGGCGGACGCGGTCGCGGCGCAGCTGCCGGCCGAGCTGCAGGAGGAGTTCTTCCTCGCCGATGTCGAGCGGGCCCTGGCGACTGCCGAGGGCTTTCTGCAGGAGGGTGCGCAGCTGCGAGAACGGCTCGGCGGCGAGCTGCCGGTCGCCGGCCCGTCCGAGCAGCAGGAGGGGGTGGCGGGGGGAGCCGGTGATGACGCGGATCGTGGTCCTGCTGGCCTGCCGGACCCTGGGGGTTCTGTTGGTGGTGGGCGGGCGGTGGTCAACTACGCGCTGAGCACCTGGTACTCCCGTACCGCGGGCGGGGCGGGGGGATTCCTGTGGGCGCCCGGTGTGCTGCTGGGCCCTCGCCACGGCAGTCGGCGGCGTGCTGATCCTGGCCCCGTTCTACTGGTGGCCGCTCTGGTGGCTCATCCCGCTCGTACCGGTGACGCTCGGCCTGGCCGGGTACACCGTGGCCGGGAGGAGCGCGCCTGCCGTACGGATCCTGATCGCCGTGACAGGCCAGGTCGTCGGTCTGTTCCCCGAGAGCGCACCGGCACGGGCTTTCCATGTGGAGGCGCTGCCCGGCGGACCCGTCCAGGCTCCGTGAGCGACTCGCCGAGAGTGCCCATCGAGCACGGCGCCGATCCGGCTGGTCTCGAACGCGGCCCGGACCTGGGCCGGGCCGCTCGGCACACGGGGTTGCCGGGATGGTGCGGGGGCCGGACCGGCGTCACTGGCGAAGCATGGCTGCGATCCGGCACCGAGCGAGGGGAGGATCGGCGATCAGCGTCCCGGATGACGGTGTCACGGCCATGGGGCAAGCGGGTGAGCACTCGTCTGGCACCGGCCACCGGAGTCACAGGGTGCGTTGTGCGCCCCACAGCGGGAGTTGCTCGAAGAACTCCACGGCCTCCTCGCGCCACCGCGGCCGCCAGCCCGCCGCGACACCGGCCGCCTCCTCGGCGACACGGCGAATGTCCGCCCGCAACCGCTCGTCGACGCCGTGCCGACGGGCGATGTCCTGGACCCGCTCGACGGTCTCCGCCGGGCAGCCGGGATCGGCGAGCGCGGCCTCTACCACCTCTCGCTCTCGGCCGGCCGTCGCTGCCAGGACCGCGCACACCGCGTAACTGCGGCGGCCCTCACGCAGATCAGAGCCGGCCGGCTTGCCGACCGTACCCGAGTCCGCGAACAGATCGAGATAGTCGTCGCGCAATTGCCCGCTCACCCCGACCAGCGTCGCGTACCGCGCCAGTTCCTTGTGGTGGGCGGCCGCGTCCTCGCCTGCTGCGATCAAACCCAACTGCAGCGGAGCCAGCACCGAGTACCGGGCGCTCTTGTACTCGGACACGATGTCGAGCACCTCACGGTCGGGGACCGGACCG
The DNA here is from genome assembly GCF_052114405.1 of Streptomyces sp. M-16. NCBI lineage: Bacteria > Bacillati > Actinomycetota > Actinomycetes > Kitasatosporales > Streptomycetaceae > Streptomyces > Streptomyces sp. M-16. The sequence goes on from NZ_JBFRER010000019.1 coordinate 73,021, forward strand.
AAGTCCCGCTCCAGATCGAGGACCTGTCCGAGCACGGTGTCCGCCCCTGCCGCCACCTGCACAGCCGCCATCGCCTGCCGCACCCCGTCCGACACCGGCGCGGTCAGCAGTGCCTGCACCGACAGGAACGCGGCCAGATCCCCGGCCAGCACCGCCAGGCCCAGCGCCGTCTGCGGACGGTCGGGGAACCGCTCGCGGTAGGCGTAGTACACCGACGGCGCGCCCCGGCGAAGGGGGGAGTCGTCGATGATGTCGTCATGGATCAGGCCGTGCGTCTGCAGCAACTCGATACTGAGAGCGGCCTCCTCCAACCCTGCCACGGCATCAGCAGTCACCAGCCGCGCCGCCTCGTACAGCAGAGCGACACGGAGGCGTTTCCCCCCGCGCAACGACATGTCCCGCACCAGCTCCAGGGTCTCGGGCACGAACGCGCTACGTGGGAACTGCTGCCGGGCGACCGTGTCGAAGTATTCCGCGAACAGCGAGTTGAAGCGATCCCGGTACCCGGCGAGCCGTTCATGGACACCGGCCGCGATTTCAGCACTCATAACTCTCCCTGGAACACGGATCAGCACAAGCAGGGCGGCAGCTGACAGTCGCCGCAGGCCCGCATTCAACACCACGAAGCCACCTGAGGCTCACCGTCCCGCGCTGCCACGTCGGCCTGAACGGCATCGGCATCAACGCCACGCGAGACGTGTCCCCCCAGCCGCGTCCGGGGGGACACGTCCAGAACAGGGCTGTCCTGCCTGCTACCCGGCCACCGGAGCGGTATAGCCAGCCGATGAGCCCTCGCATGGTGACCTTCCCTTGCCAGGGGCGGCGTCTGTTCACTGTCATCGAGTTGGCCGGGCAACCCAATCCCTGATGGCCAACGGGCCTGTGCCGGAGCGACATTCAGCGCGTAGTGCCCGGCCATTCCTCGCGGAGCATCCCGAACAGCACGGTGTCGTAGCGCTTGCCCGCCACCAGCACGGTGGACCGGCGTCGGCCCTCCTCGCGGAAGCCCGCCTTGGTGAAGGCCTGGACGGCCCGTTCGTTGCCGCTCCAGGTGTCGAGCTCGATCCGGTGCAGCCCGAAGGCCTCGAACAGGTGTCCCACCAGCAGTCGCAGCGCGTCGGAGCCATGGCCGCAGCCCCAGCGGTCCCGCTCGCCGATGGTCACGCCGACCGTGGCCAGCCCGGCGAACGGGTCCAGGTCGCGGTAGTCCACCATGCCGATCACCGTGCCGTCGGCCAGATCCTCGACCGTGAAGACGGCCGACTCCTTCGGGTTCAGCCGCAGCATCGTCTCGAAGCCGAGCCCGACGGCCTCCGCGGTGACCGGTCCGAAGCACGGGTTGCCGCCGGCGGCCCAGTGGACCACCTCCGGATCGTTGCGCCACCGAACGTGATGCCCCGCATCCTGTGCACGGAGCGGGCGAAGCCGTACCAACTCTCCTTCGATCATGAACAGATCATAGGTCTCGACGCGATCGTCGATGATCTTGAGATCGATGGCCTGCACCTGACCCGCTCCATGTCCGACGCCACATCGCCCTCCGGACGGGTACGAAAGCCGACCGGGGCTTACCAGCGGGATCGAGGGCCGCTCCGGAGGTGCCGCTGGCGTGACGCGGAACGGTTCAGTACGCGGCATGGGGTGTCGTGCCGAGGTCCGGCCCCGAGGTCGGGGCCGGACCGGTGCGTTTTGATGAGGAGCAGGTCCCTCAAGACATCGTCTCATTGGGCGAATCTGCGCTATCAGATGAGGGTGCAGGCGATGCCGGTGAAGGCGAGGGCTGCATGGCTGTCGTGCAGGTTCGCCCCGAGATTCCAACGGCCTGTCAGGTCCGCCTTCTCAGGGCCTGCATGTTCACCGCGTCGATCGCGCAGGGTGATCCTGAGGCCAATACAGCAGTGAGTTCGACGTGCTGTCCCAGCCGGGTGGCCTGGCGTTGGAGCTCCTGGTGTCCACACCACCTGATCATTCCGGGGTCGTCGTGCACATGAGCCCGAACCCCACGATCACTCACCGTCGATCCGCAGCCACCCGACAGGCTCTGAGCATGCCCGGCTCCACCGGCCCGCCCGCGCTCACCCCTCGGGAGCGGGGGCGGGAGAGCCCGCCACCAGCGCCTCCACTCGGGCCCGCAGCGCGGGCTCGGCGGACAACGCAAAGTGATCGGTCCGCCGCAGGTCGAACATCCCCCGCACCCCACGCTCGCCGCGCGTGCGCGACCAGATCGTTGAAATGCGTCTCGAAGCGCGTGGAGAAGTGGATCCGCACCGGCCCACCGTGCACCGACTTCAGCCGCTCGCACCGGCGCACGAACCGCTCGTAGGCCCCCACCTCCTCAGTGTCCTCCCACACATCGCCCGCGTGCCGGCACACCTGCGCCAGGTCCTTCCCGGCGATCCGGTGCAGGTAGCCGCAGAGGTTCGCGAAGGAGTCCAGGTCCCGGGTCCCCGACACGATCCCGCGCAATGCCGCCGCCGGATCGGACAGGTCCAACCCGGCCAGGGCCCGGGTGACGGGGAGAGCGGACCGGTTCATGTTTGGATCCAACAGCAGCACACCCGCGAGCGCGGGCCGCTGCTCCGGACTCTCCGCCCACGGCTCGGCCGGGCGCAGCACCGTGTCGGCCCCGTACGAGAACCCCCGAGCACGAGCCGCTTGCCCGGGTGGCGCCGGGCGAGGGCCCTGATGGCGCCCGCGATCAACTCGGTGTGCGTGGTCAGGCCGATCGGCCGGTAGCGCGCGTCGCGCGCCTCTTCCGGATGGTGACCGAAGGCTGTCAACGCGACGGTATGCGGCCGGGCCGAGGCCATGTAAGGGCGGAACTCCGAGGCGTCCGTGCCCAGACCGTGCAACAGGACCACCAGGTCACGCGAAGCCGTGGCCCGCTCCAGGTGGCGCAGCCGGCGCCCGAAGACCATGTGGTCCGCGGGCAGGTCCACGTCGAAGTCGTCGGCACTGATCTCGAAGGCACCCTCGACCACCACCGACCCCGCGTCCCGGCCGCCCCAACCGGCCCTGCTGCCGCCCCACCACCCGAGGCCGAAACCGGCCCCCGCAGCGAGGAGCGCGACACCGGCCGGCGCGACAGCGTGCACCCCGACCCAGGCGAGCACGGCGCGCGCCTCGTCCGCGTAGATCCCGATCAGGATCCCCAGCGCACCCCCGATCCCGGCCAGGGCCGCACGCACCCGGGTCACCATGCCCGTGGGCGGGCCCGGGCCCGTCATCCCGGGCCCCGCGGCCCCGGCGACGCCCCAACCTCTGTCCGTTCCCGCACCCCGTCCTTCGCGCCGCGGCCCCCGTCGCACCGGTGCTCGCTTCCCTTCCCCCGGGGGTGGGCGGGCGAAGCCCTTCCTTTCCGGTTCCCGGGGCCTCAGTCAGGCCGGTCGGCCGGTCCAGCAGGAGGGTGTGGGTCTCCGCCGGGTGTTCCTCCTGGCGGCGGGCATGCGGCGTGGGCTCCGCCACCACGGTGTGGCCGAGCGCGCGCAGCGGCTCGCGGGCGGCGTCGAACAAGGCGCGCGCCTGGGCCAGCGCCCGGGTTTGAGTATCGGCGCCGACGAGACCACGAGCCCCAGCCCGTGCAAGGCGGGCCGCGCCCGGAGGTGTGCCAGGGGGTGGGCTGCCGCCGCGTGGGCCCACAGCGTAGAGGTCGTTTCATCCCGCCGTTTCATCCCAGGATCAGCTGTTTGGTCTGCTGTGTCGGGTCGCGCCGGGAGATGGTCTTTTCGCCGGAGACGCGGCGGGCCATGAGGCCGGTCATCGCGATGTGGATGACGGCTTCGGAGCGGGTGGGCAGGGTTTCGTCGTCGCGGGCCAGGCGGCGGTGGAGCATGAGCCAGCCGTAGGTCCTCTCGACCGCCCACCGCTTCGCGTTCATGCTCTCGCTGAGGCCGGCCGAAGGCCAGAGCCCGACCGCGGCGCTCGAATCGCCGGCCGGACAGCACCGGCTCGATCAACTCCCACCGCGCATCGGACAGATCACTCGGATACGGACGTCGCGTTGTCATGATTCCGGCGTACCGCCGCGGACCGAGTGCGCTCAGGCGCACAGCAACGACGGCAAAAGGAGCACACAGGCCGCGAAGGCCGGACACCCTGGAATGAGACAGGAACAAGACCCAACCCGCCCCACCCGCCACCCCATCCAGCCCACAGCCATCAACTGCACATGTGGTCACTACCGCACCATGACCGACCATCTTGAGAACTACACCAGACCAGGCCAGTACAGGCGAAAAATCAGGGGGCCCAGGGCAGTCGTACGGCCTCGATTTCCGCGTCGCCGAGGAGGGCATCGACGAGTGGGGCCGGGCCGGCGAGCTTGGTGGCCCACAGGTCGTAGTCCGTGCACAGGACCCAGGACCGGTCGTGGGCCCAGAGGTTGGACGGGGTCCACCACTCTTCTTCTGGGTGGTCGTACAGGGCCTTGGCGTCCGCGAGCCGGCCGGCGCGGACGTGCAGGTTGTCGAAGTCTTCGGCCCATTGGCCCAGCGGGGTGTAGTAGGCGAGGCAGCGGGTGTCCCCGCCCTCGGCGCTGTGCTCGGTGAGGATCTCGATCAGCCGGTTCCAGTCGCCACGGTTCAGGCTGCCCTCGGACGGACTGGTGATGCCGACCGGCCAGCCGCCCGCCTCGCGGAGCGAGGGGAAGGACGTGTGGCAGGGCAGGCGGCCCTCGGCGGCCACGGGATCTCCGGTCCGCCGGGCGAGCTCTGCCCAGCGCAGCCGCCGGTAGCGCGGTCCAGGGTGTTCGCCCTTGGACGGGGCGAAGGTGTCCGAGGGGTCATCGAAGACGTCCGCGGGGTCGAGGCCCGGGATGATCTCGGTGCCGGTGCTCTTGCGGTTCAGGAAGGCCCGCCGGTACTCGACGTACGACATGTCGAAGGGCCCGAGTTCGTGTTCGTACATGGAGTGGAGCACCCAGGCCGCGTCGGGCAGCGCCGGCGGCATGAACCCGGTGAGCCCGTCGTCGTCGGCCAGCTCCCGCAGCCCGTCGGTCTCCGCGGACGCGGCGAGCGGCCAGCGGGCGGTCGCCAGAGCTGCTGAGGTCTCGTACATCAGCTCAGGATATGGGCACGGATTTCTGCGCTGCTCAGGCGTCTGCCCGGTCTGGAAGCGGGCCGCCTTTCTGACGTGGCCATCCCGCGATCGTGGTCATAACCAGGTAGGACGCCCAGTCACAGGTCCCCCTGTCCTGTCTCAGCGAAGATGCGCCGCTCTCACTGGAAGGCCGACTGGCCTGCTCGTCTCATCGAAGTTCACCGGACGCGGTCACCGACCACCTCGGCCCCAGACCACGACCGCAACGGCTCCGCGAACACCTCCAGCAGCAGGGGCGCAACCTCCGCTGGCCGCCCCGCGCGATCACGCCGATGGCGGGCCAGATTCCGGGCGTACTGCTGCACATACGCGCGCGGCGGTGTTGTAATCGCGCGAGCGAAGAGAGAAGAGACATGCGGCGAAGGGGGAGCCCGGTGGACGAGCTGGAGCTGACCGATCCTCGGCAGGTGGGGCGGTACCGAATCACCGGGCGCCTGGGCGCTGGCGGGATGGGCCAGGTGTATCTGGGGCAGTCGCCCAGTGGGCGGCTGGTCGCGGTGAAGGTGGTACGGCCCGAACTCGCCCAGGATCCCGGATTCCGCCGCCGGTTCGCCCACGAAGTGGCCGCCGCCCGCAGAGTCACCGGCTTCTTCACCGCCGCCCTGGTCGACGCCGACCCCGACTGCCCAAGCCCCTGGCTCGCGACGGCCTACGTCCCCGGCATGGCCCTGGACGAGGCCGTCGCGGCGCACGGCCCCTGGCCGGTGCAGTCGGTACGTGCCCTGGGCGCGGGGCTAGCCGAGGCGCTGGAGGCCATTCACGCGGTCGGCTTGGTCCACCGGGACCTCAAACCCTCGAACGTCCTGATCGCGCCGGACGGACCCCGGGTGGTCGACTTCGGGATCTCCGTGGCCGTAGAGGCCACCGCGCTCACCCGTACCGGCGTGATCGTGGGCACCCCCGGTTTCATGGCCCCCGAACAGCTCATCGGCCAGGCCGTGACACCGGCCACCGACGTGTTCGCCTTCGGAGCCGTGCTGACCTATGCGGCCACCGGCGTCGGGCCTTTCGGCACGGGGTCCGCGCAGATGCTCAACTTCCGTATCGCGTACGAGGAACCGGACCTCGCCCGCCTGCCGCCGCAGGGCCTGGAGATCGTCGCCCGCTGCCTGGCCAAGGACCCCGACCTCCGCCCGTCCGTGACCGCGCTCATCGAGGAACTAGCCGTGGTGCGGGCCGAGAGCGATCCCACGACCGAGGTCGCCGTCCCCGCCCGGACCGCCACCTGGCTGCCCACGCCCCTCGCCGGCGCACTGCCCACCACCACTGCCGTGCTCACCACGGGGCCGTCGGCCGACCACCCCCAGCCATCCCCGGCACCAGCCCCCAAGCCGGTCACCGGGACGGCGATACCAGCCTCCTCAGCTGCATCGCCCTGGTCGCGCCGCCTCGCCGCCGCCCCCTTCTGGGCGGCCATCGTGGCGCTGGTGCTCGCCATGTTCTTGCCCCCTTACGAATGGGCGGGAGCCGCCCTGGCCAGCATGGATGACGCCGGCGCCTGGCCATTCCTCGTGTCCGCCACGCTCGGTATCGGCAGCTCTGTAACGGCGATTGCCGTCTCGCGCCGTGATCCCGCTCTTCCCCGGCAGCGCTGGCCTCAAGCCCTGCATGTCGTCGCAGCCGTCATCACCACCGTGCTGTGTTTCGTGGGCCTGTCCAACGCGATGTCCCAGGCGGGCCTCGGCGCCCTGGCCTCCGGCGCGTACGCGTACGCCGTCGGATGCGTGATGATGATCTACGGTGCGTCCCGGTTCCCCTCGCCGAAGGCCGAGTCGTAACGCGTCAACCCGAAATCGGCTGCCAGGAGGTCTTCCAGCCCGTCTCTCTCGGAGTCGGGCGAGGCTCAATCGGCACGACAGACGTGCGCTCATCTGCGATCTCGCTGGCTGACGGTCAAAGTTCCCTACGTTGTCTGCGGGACCGGGCGAGCCCTTCGTTCGGTTCTCCCACTCCGGGGCGTCGGGCATGGCTTTCGAAGTTCTGCCGCTGGTGGCAACCATCGGGGTGGCCACCCGACGCCCCACGGCGACTCCGCTGCCGATCAGGAATTGCGAATGATCGCTCCGTAGGGAATCGACAGCGAGGTCGTCCGTCGGGAGGCACCCAGCACACCCACCGCACGGAGGCACCCTCGGGGCGCGCGCGTTCGGGGCGTCGGTGGTCCGGCAGACCGCGCCGGGAACGGCGCCGTGGGCGGTGCTGGGGCCCGTCAGGACTTCGGCATGGGAGGCAGTTCGGCATGCCTGACGGTGTAGCCGCCTTGGCCACCGGGGCGTACGCGGCGGGGGCCATACAGGTGCCGACGGGGGCCTTCGTGGGAGCGGCGTCGCCGCCCGGCAGCAGGTTCACGCCGTTCCACGAGAAGCCCACGCGGTCTCGGGAGTGCCCCCTGTCTTCGCCGCCGTCGTAGACACTGGATCCGACCCGCTTGCCGACGTCATCCACCGGGACGCCGTCGCTCACCTTGGTGATGACCGCCGTCAGCGTCGCGGTGCGGGGGCCGGTGACCAGGCAGTCCACGAGGCCTTCGGACGTGTACGTCTTGTTCCGCTCGGCGGAGTAGTGGGAGACCGTGACCGTGCCCCGGGCGTCGGTCGGAAGCCCTGTGGGGATTCCCGGCAACGGCCGGCTGTACGGCGCCGCCTGCGCGTCGAAGGGCGGCGAGTAGAGCCGGGAGGGCCATCGTCCTGGGGCGGGGCATTGCAGTCATCGGACTCTCCGGGTGGTTTGAGGGCCCCGTTGATGGGGTCGCCCCATCCTTGCGTTCGTCCCCGTCCGGGCCATCCGCCTTGATCCGTAACCCCTCACGGGTTCGCCTCAGACCCGAGACCGACCGGCGTCAGCCTCGGGTCGCACACCCAGGCCATCAGGGCCCACCACGTGCCGCAAGGCTGGTGTCTCGGCAGCCGTTTCCGGCAACGGCATGCAGGAGCGGGGCCGGTGCTGCGCCTTTGAGACCAGGGCATGTCTACGTCGAGTTGGTGAGCGGTCCCTTGGAAGGGATGCTGCTCGATGTGACGGGCTGCCTCCGCAAGAGGTTGTGGACGGGGCGGTGTTGATGTCGGAGCACGGCGCGTTCGGGCCGCCCGGCCGATCCGACTATGAGCCGGCCGAAGGGGAGCGTGGCGCCGGCGGCGTCGGCCGGTTCGTGTGGCGGGGCGACGTTGCGTAGGCACAGGCGGCGCTGGTCATGTCGATCGACTCTCAGCCCGTCAGATCGGCGTCGCCGTCGCGGCGCTCCAGATTCCGCCGCGTCAGAGCCCACTGAAGACGGCTTCGTCGTGTCAGCGTCTGCCTGTCTGCGCTTTTAGCCGGAGTCTGGGGTTCTGTCACGGTGCTTTTCGGGCAATCCTGCCCTCTGTTGCTTTGACCGCTAATCCGGACTGGTTGGGTGGAAATCCGGCCACGCTCGAAACGTTTGGTGACACCTCGTGAACGCTCTGTATAGGTTCTGAGGCGGTTCGGGACGTCCAGTGGCGGCCCGCACCGGAAGTTCTTTCACCGGATCTGGAGGGGGAAGTCGCATGGCTGACATCGATCTCGGGGTGGCAACGGACTGGTCTGAGGGGGAGACTCACGGCCGCATTCAGCTGCGGCAGAATCAGGTCTACCCGACCTCGCCGAAGAAGGACGTGCTCATCAGCTCCCCGGTGAGCATCGAGCTGTCCGTGAACACGAACCACTCCTCCTCGCAGGAGGCGGACAAGATCTATTTCACGACCTATCACGGTTCCACGAAGAAGATCATCGCGGTGCTCGACTCCGACGGCAACCTGCAGATCGCCGGCCGCCTGATCACAGAACAGAAGGACCTCCGCTACTAGGGCATCCCTTCTGGGCTGATCCGCCATTGCGGGTGGCGAGGCCGCGTCCGGCATCTGGCCCGCCAATGGGGATCGGGAAGTGACCGCAAGGGTGCTCCTTGAGTACGGGCGGCTCGCTGTGCATTCGAGCGCGATTGACTGCGCTTGCGCGGCGGGCCGCCCGCTTGGCGGTACGGCGGAGGTCGGGGGCGCCGGGAGACTTGGGCGTCCGTACCGGAGCGGGGACTACGTCTGGGACAACCGCTCGGGTGCTGCACTCCGGCGTGGGCGCAGACTGCGGGTGTGTACGGCATGACTGTGGCGGCGTCACCCGAAGGCCCGGGTGCCCCGACCACGGCACGGCCGCCCGCCGGGCGACGCAGGACCACATCGAGGGCGGCATCTACTGCACGTCACGCGCCGGCCGCCCCAGGCGCGCCCCCGCCCGCACCTGAAGCCCCCAACCCGAGCAACGGCCCCTCCACACCCCGGCGGAGAGGCTCAGGTTCGGGGCCGCTACCGGGCCCGGTGCCGGCGCGTTGTGCCGGGCATGGGACGGATGAAGGCGGGGCGTACGCGCTGGCCACGGCTGGAGTGCGGGCGCTGCGGTGCGCGGGCATCGAGGGACTGGACGTCGGTGGCCGCCGAGGCGGAACTCAACGCCGCCGCCGGGACGGTAGGGACGGAGGCCGGCGGGCAGTTCGCCGCGGACCCCGTCGTCTGCCTCACCGGCACGGGGGCCGACCCTGGCACGCTGCTGTACGGGCGCGACCACCCTCCACCGCATCCTGCTCGGCGGGCCGGTTGGCGGACTCGGCGTCGTGGAGCGGCTGCCGGTGGGCACGCGGTGCGTGCCCACGGTCGGCGGCGTGATGATCTACCCGCCCAAGGCCTGCGCCTAGCGGGCCATCCCGTAGATCTGCGTCGTCGGGGTGGGACGTGCCCGGGACAGTTTCACGGCCTTGCCGCGAGCCGCTTCGAACGCGGTGAACGGGTTCCCCGCACTGCGCCAGGGTTCGGCACCGCACCACGGACCGATCCGGCGGAACTGCTCCAGGGCGGGGGCGTACATCATCGACTGGAGCATGTAGTGCGCCAGCAGGTGGCGCAGGACCGGCAGGCGCTCGTCGTCGGCCGCGACCTGGTCGAACGAAGCGGCGATCCGCTTCAGCAGGCTTCTCGCCATGGGAGTGACGGGCAGCCCGGGAGGGAAGGGGCGGCCGTCGCGTTCGCTCAGCGCGTGCAGGTAGATCCCGGCGAGCGGGCTGCCGGCCGGGGCCTTGCGGACCGCTTGGCGGGCGAATCGCATCATCCGCCGGTTGCTGCCGAACCACTTGGCGCACCAGTACTGGAGGGCCTGCCAATGCCCCTCGTAATGGTGGGGCGCGCGGGCGACGAGGCCCTCCCAGAGGGACTTGAACTCCTTGTGGCCGTAGCGGGCTCCGCGGGCCGCGGTGACCATGACGACCCAGGGGCCGGGGTTCGCGGGGTCGAGCAGAGCGGCCTTGCGAGCCTCCTCGATCGCGGCCGGGAGCATGGCGCGGAAGCGCGCCATGTCCTGGTCCGGGACCGCGTGGGCGAAGGCGGTGCCTCGGATCTCCCAGGCTCGGTGAACCATGAGGCTTGCATGAAGGGTTGCCGCGTCGCAGTTGCCCGGCTCGGCGGCGCGCCAGGCATCGAGCCAGGCACTGTCCTTCCGGGCGACGTCCTGCAGGAGCTCCAGCCGGTCCCAGCGCGCGTCCCAGTCTTCTCCCGCAGCCCGGACGTACTGGGCGGCAGTCCGCCAGTCCCCTTGCCACGCGGCGTCGGCGACGTCCTGCCTCTCCTGGCTTCGGTGCGCCGGAGGCGGGGGACCGGCGCGCCGGTTGTCGAGCGCCTCACGAGGCGGCAGACCGTAAGTGGACGCCACGAAGCGCTCTTCGATCCATCGGTCGACACCGCGAGAGGTGACGGAGCGTAGAAGCACGATGAGAAACACGCCGAGTGCAACGGCGAGGAAGATGGTCACGGCGGGGAATCATTCCCGAAGCGATCACCCTCCGCAATAGCTCAGGCCACGGATAAGCCGAGGTCGGAGCGGGCACAGCACCACAGCACCCGGCAGACACGACACCCCGTGATGGTCGTCGCTCCGCTGCCGGACCGGGAGGGCATTGCCGCTCCGGCCGGCCATGGGGAGACGCGCGTACGAGGAACGCCGCCACCGGCTGTGGCTGGTCAGTGAACCTGAGCAGTCGTCATGATTCTACCTGGGGTGGTCAGGTTGGTGAGCAGGTCAGTTGCTGTGTTCGCGTGGTGTATCTGCGCGGGATCTGGGCTTGTCAGTTATCTGACCTGTGGTGTCTGTCGGTCAGGGCGCGATTGAGTAGGTTCGTTGAGTGCTGTTCCATGTGGCTGGGTGTGCGTCTGTTTCGGCTTCGGTGATCTGGAGATGATCGTCGTTGCTCTCGATGCCTCCGGCCGGGCCAAGCGGATGAACTGCGTCCCTGATTGGCTTCACGCATGGGCTCAAGTCCGGAAGCCGGAAGATGTGTGGTGCTTGAGTTCCTGCGGGTTGGCGAGGCGTGCTGTGCACGGCGTGGTCTATGCCTGAGGCGCGGGAGGTTTGCCGCTGGTAGCGAGGGCTTCGCGGAAGGTACGGGTCGTCGCGGCTGCCGTGTTGAGGTCTGTCTCGTGGGGGAGGATGACTGCGCCTTCGGAGAGTTGGCCGTCCCAGTAGCAGTAGGTGGCGGGTACGGTGTCGCCTCCTTTGTGGGGGACCTCGCCCCGGGCACACCAGATCCGGCCGTCCGGCCCGTTCTCGCCGAACGGCTCGGGCCCTTTCTCTCTGCCCGGCGTGTGGGCGGTGTGGATCAACCGCTGGATCGTCCACACGGGATCGGCGGTCGCGGCGCGTACGTACAGGACCGCGGTCGGTGCCGATTCACGGGCCGCGGTATAGAACCAGCGGTCGCCCGGCATCAACGGCGGCCACTGGGCGTCGGCCTGGTTGGCTTCTTGGTTCGTGGGGCGAGGGCGGGCTGTAGCCGATTTTGGTGAGTTCCGACGTCCATGCCCAGCTCTTTGTGAGAAAGGCTCTTCGAAGATATCCACTGACCAGGAGTCCTGGGAATCCGCGGTACAGCACCTGTACGAGGACGGGTTCGCGTTCATTGCCACCGGTCCGCGCAAGCACGAGGACTGGCGGGCCGACGTGCTCGCCGTCATGGAACGCGCCGTTTCCGACCCGCGCGGCTGGGCGGGGCTCGACCCCATCGCGAACGAACGCTCTTCGGAACACCTCGACGCGGCCGTGATCCACACCCCCACCACATGCGAATGGATCAAGAAGGGCCTGCCCCTCTGCCTGATCGGGGACTCGGGCACCGGCAAGTCCCACATGCTGATCGCGCTCGTCGGAGGGGCCGCGTTCAAGGCGCTGCTCGAAGGCAAGGCGTCACCCGCCGACAGCCGAACGCGACCCCTGCCCCCAGCTCCTCACCCCGCCTGCTCAGCCGCGCGGTGGGGAGTGGTGGGCGTCATGGTGGTGTGGATGTGGAGCAGGTGATCACCGAGCTGTACGGGCTCAAGCCGACGGAGTCATCGCGGCACGCGACGTCGACGGAGTACCGCGACTCCGCCCGCCAGGGCGAGTGTCGCGCCGGTACCGCCGGCGAGGAGCAGGGCCGAGGACGGGGTGCCGTCCTCCTGGCGCGAGGGGCTGTAGCCGCTCGAGTAGCCCTTGGTGTCGTACTCCGAGCCGGGGAGCTTGTCGGCGTAGCGGGCCTTGACCAGTTTCTGGTAGTTGCCGAGCGACACCGACGCCTGGCCTTCCAGGCCTTGCCTGGCCTGGTCGTTCAGAGGCTCGACGGTGGTGAGCTTGAGCTGGTACCAGCCCCGGATCTGCGGCTCGGTGAAGACCAACGTGCCCACGGTGGCCTTGCCGGCGTACGCGGCGTCGCGGTCGCCGTCGCGCACGCCCGCCAGGTGCCAGCCGCCGCCCTGGGTGGGGGCGAGCATGACGGTGGCGTTGCGACCGTTGACGGTGGTGCTCAGCGAGGAGACCAGTTGCGTCAGCTTGACCGCTTCGGTGGGCAGGGGCGGGGCCGTGCCCGCGACGAACCCGGGGGTGATCTCGTTCAGGGCCACCGGGTCCTTGATCGTGAAGGCGGGGAGGCCCTGGCATGGCTCGGCCGTCTCGGGGATCGTCTGCACCGGCCCTTCGGCGCCCTCGCTGGGTACCGGAGTGCGCAGGAAGCGGCAGACCGTGTTGCGCACGTCGGTGGACTTCACCGCGTCGAGAGCCGCCTGGTAGTCGGGGATGTCGGCCGGGAGAGGGTCCTTCGCCGGGGCCGCGTGCGCCGGACCGGCGACGCACAGCAGTGCGGAGGCACTCAGTGCGAGGACGACGGACAGGCGGGGGAAGCGAGAGGCCACCCGCATGCTGGACGTTTCGGTGCCGCTGGTGTTGCGCATGTCGCCTGCCTTAGCGGGAGATACCGATGCGGGAGTGGGTCCACTGGGATGAGCTGTTGCTCACGTAGTCGCTGTAGTTCCACCACGTGTACGTGGTGGTGTCCGGCCAGGGGTCGGCTACGGCGATCTTGCTGTTCGACGTGTCGAAGCCGTAGACCACGTTCATGTGGCCGCCGCCGGACGTCCACCCGATCCGGGCACCGATCGGCCGGGCCGCCTTGACCTCGGTGTACACCTGGTTGAACGTGGCCGCGCTGCTCAGGCCCGAGCCCGGATGCGCCATGCCCAGGCTGCTCCAGCCCCTGGCCATGTCGTCGAGCGTTGCGGGCTGGTTGTTGCAGCCGTAGTAGGGCTGGGCCCGGCTGCAGAAGTCCGTCTGGGTGGAGCCCAAGCCGTGGAACTTGGCGATGGTCAGCCCGGAGGCGACCCAGCACCACTGGGACTTCTCCTGTTTCAGCATGGTGATGGTGTCCTGACCAGCTTCCGCGTGCGCAGTGCCTCCCGCGGCCGTCAGCGATCCCAAGGCGGCCAGCGCGATGGCCGACATCGTGGTTCCGTACCTCAACCTGCCCATTTTCCTGCCTTCCCCTGATGGGTACAACGAGATGATCGGGGCAATCTGGCAGGAATATGACAGCTCAGCATGCCTGGGGCACATAAGGGCCTTGGGGAAAATCGCCCCTAATTGATTATTCGTTGGGTAATCACGTGAATGAGGCATTCACGGCGCAGGACGGGACCGCCTACGAGGGCGAGGAGGCGGATGGGTCGAAGCCGGTGTATGGCCATGTCGGCGGCCTCACTGGTCGTGGGTCCTGTGGTCGCGTACGTGGCGTGACCCTTCAGAAAGATCCACGGAACGATCCTGCCGGCCGGCATCAGACCCGGTGAACCTCCTGTCGGCCTGTCGGCCTGTCGGCCTCGGTTTCGGCGGTGGCGCTTCTGGTCGCTCTTCTCCGGGATCGTGCGTGTTCGGTACCGCGTTTACGCAGGTAGATGCGGAAGCCGCGCGAGCTGTAGGCCTTGCCGCGATCGCGTGATCTGGTCGGCAGGGAGCCGCCCGTGGCGGGTGCGGGGTACTCGGATGCGTTCGGGGAGCGGGCGTGCGCAGACGCCGTCGTGTCGTTGGCCCGGGGGCAGCAGGATGGCGAGGGGGCGGCCGCGGCCGTCGCGGGCGAGGTGGATTTTGCTGGTCAGGCCTCTTCTCGGGATCGGCCGAGGGCGTGATCGTCCGGCTCATCCGCCCTGCGCTTCCCCCTTTTCGGCCGGTGGGGGCGGCGTGCTGGTGGGCGCGGACGATGGTGGAGTCGATCTGGACCGGCCAGTCGATGTCACCGGCGGCGTCCGCCTGGGCCTGGATCTGCCGCAGGGCTCGGGTGAAGACGCCGTTGATGGCGTAGCGGCGGAAGCGGGTGCAGACCGTTTTCCACGGGCCGCAACGTTCCGGCAGGTCACGCCGGGGAACGCCGGTCCGGATCTTGTAGGCCATCCCGTTGATGACCGGGCGGTCCTCCGCCCGAGGCCGGACCCTGCCCGCACTCGGCACCAGCGGAGCTGGTAACTCCCACTCGACATCAGTCAGTTCATGACGACGTATCAGGACACCGTGATCCAGCATCGAACTACTTTTTGAAGACGGACCCTGTTGGTGCAGGTCTCGGCACCGAGAGGCAGCGGTAAGGCTAGCCCCGCTGGGCGGGCGTGGGGTGAGGAAAGAGCGAGTGAAGATCCGTTCTCGGGGCAGGGGCGGGCGTAACGAACCACAGTCAGGGCAGGGGGCGGGTCATGGCGGGAGCGCTGATTGCCGGTGGGTGGGGGCTGTTCGCGGGAGCAGCTCTGTTGGTGGGCGCAGCGGTGGGGTCGTTGTTCCGGGTCCCCGCTCAGTGGATCGCGCTGGTCATGGCCTTCGGCAGTGGCGTGCTCATCTCGGCCGTTTCGTTCGAGCTGGTCGAGGAGGCGTATGAGCAGGGCGGCGTGCTGCCGACCGCCGCCGGGGCGGTGGCCGGGGCGACCGCGTACTCGTTGGCCAACGTGTTCCTGGCCCGCCGCGGAGCCAGGCACCGCAAACGGTCGGGCGCCCGCCAGCCCTCGGAAGGGGCGCAGCCCGGATCCGGCAACGCCATCGCGCTCGGCGCGCTCCTCGACGGCATCCCGGAGTCGGTGGTCATCGGCACCAGCCTGCTGGGTGGGGGGAGCGTCGGGTTGGCCACGGTCGCCGCCGTCTTCATCAGCAACGTTCCGGAAGGGATGGCCAGCGCGGCCGGAATGAAGCGCGCGGGCCGCAGTCGCGCGTACGTTTTCACGCTCTGGTCGGTCATCGCAGTAGTGTCCGGCCTCGCCGCCCTGTCCGGTTACGCCTTCCTCGGCGGAGCCTCCGGTACGTGGATGGCAGCCATCACCGCGGTGGCCGCTGGGGCGATCCTCGCGATGGTCGCAGACACCATGATCCCCGAGGCCTTCGAGGAGGCGCACCTCCTCGCCGGACTCACCACGGTCCTGGGATTCCTCACGGCCTTCGTCCTGTCCCACGCCGCCTGACCAGCGCCGGACATCGTCGGCCGAGGCCAAACGGTCGGACCGGCGACGACCCTGCTGGCGACATCACTGAGGAGAACGGGGACCTGTGCCCAAAGCCGAAGCAGGGTTGCCGGGGCGGCTGACGGGCAGGCGCAGGGCAATCGCACGCCCTAGCCGGGAGGTGGCTCCATGGCCACGAGTCCGAAGTCGCACGCCCCGCACGGTGAGGGGCCCAGCCGGCACAAAGGGACCGAGCAGCACGGCTGGTCTCCCGATGTCGACTCGACACACACCCAGGAGAACCCCAGCGCCAAGCGCTCCTTCGACCCGCCGAAGAAGGAAGCCGGCCGCACCGAAAGCCGGAAGAAGACACAATCCGACAAGGCCGACGAGGGCGTAGTACCGGTCGAGAGCATCTCACGCAGTGGCGAAGACCTCGCCCGCAAGGGCAGCCAGAAGGGCCACCACGACCTGGGACCCCGCGGCCGCTCGCAGCGCCCCAGCGGAGGCAAGGACGCCTCCGCCTTCACCGGCGTCCAGGGGAAGGAATCCAAGCGGCTACGGCCGGGCTGACCAAAGCCCCTCCGGCTGGACCGAGGCAGACTCCAAAGCGCCTGGCTCGGCCCGGTGCCGCCGGTGAAGCACATGCAGGGCCGTCCTGCCCACGAGGCCCGCCGCCACCGCGATCCTCATCATGAGCCAGGGGAGCGGTCGGCGCGGCCTCTTGTTTCCTGCGCGCCGCCGTCCCGCGGCATCCTCGGTGCTCCGACGGGCAGACGCAGCACCCCAGGAGCTGATCACGGAGGATGCAGTGCAGCCTGTGAGGGTTCCCTTGATGTCGGTGTACTGGACCCGGCAGGCGTTCCTGCACTGGTCATACCCACCCGCCGTCGTCCAGGGCTTGCTGCCGCCCCGGCTCGAAGCCGATGTCTTCGAAGGACAGGACAGGCCTGGGTGAGCATCACACCCCTCCTCATGTCACGCACCCGGGTCCTGGGAGTGCCGATGCCATGGGGGACTTTCCCCGAGACGAACCTGCGCACCTACGTACGGTGTCGCGGAGGCCCGAGCGGCCTGTGGTTCCTCTCCCTCGACGTCACCCACCCGGCCATGCTCACCGCGCGGCTGCTGGGGATTCCGTACTCCCTGGGGCACCTCGTGACGGAGGTGCACGGCGGCACGCGCCGCTATGCGGGTCGCCGGGGACGCCGCGGACCGCGCTACGAGCTCGAAGTGCGCACCGATGACCCCAGCCGAGCGACCCGGCCGCTGGACGCGTGGCCGACCGACCGGTTCCACGCCTGCTCGGTGTCCGCGGGCGCGCTCTGGCGAACCCCGGTCGTCCACGAGCCCTGGCCGCTCTTCGCCGGCGCTGTCGTCCGCTTGGAGCAGTCCCTGCTCTCCGCTGCAGGACTGCCCGAGTCGGCCGATCCTCCCCTCGTCCACATCTCACCCGGTGTCGGGCCGGTACGCCTCGGTTTTCCCAGGCACGTGGCATGACAGGCGCGTCTGTTGGCAGGGGGGCGTGTACCGGAGCACGCGAGAGCAAGCGCATGACGGCGAAGCCGCAGCACAGGACACCACCCGAGGGCCAGCCGGTCGCGCCGGGCCGACGGAGGCCGGCTGGGCAGGGGGTAGCCGCGGCTGGGCTGTTGGAGGCGGAGCGTGCACGCCTGTTGCTGTCTGTGCGCGGCTCGGCGCGGTCCGTCACATAGTCGTACGGCGATGGCCGCGAGGGGGAGCGGCCCGGTAGGTGATGGCGTGCTTGTCTGTTCGCATGGCCAGGCCGCGCGCTACCAGTGACTGGGGTGGTGACACCTGCCCCGGTTGGGTGGCTCAGGACGCGGAGTCGTCCTCACCGTGCCGGGCTCTTCGCCGGTAGTCCTGCGGGGCCAGCACGTACAGCTCCGCGACCTCAGGACGGGCAGGGTCGTGTACGTCGGGTTCGTCGAGGAGCGTCCTCAACAAGCGCAGCATGGTTTCGATGGTCAACGCCGGGTCCCATTTTTGGCTCAGGGTGTCCATGTCGGTGGTGCCGGATGTGCTGATGTTGGGGTGGTAGACCGGCTCTGTGAATCGCATCTGCGGCTGGTCTGCGGGATGCGTCGTAGGCACGGTGATGTCCACGGGAAGCCGCCGGCCGGCGAACACCGACGACGCGTCCGGCCGCAGCACCGCCTTCCACCGGAACAGATCACCGTCGACGCAGGGATCGATCAGCATCTCACCGGGCGGGGGTGGCGAGGCAGCCAGCTGCGTCGCTTCCGTCTTCAGCCTGACCTCAGCAGTGGAATCCACCGGGCCATCCATCCTTCCAGCGAGGTAGTGGGCTGCCGGTCCCGGATGCTGCAGGGATCCGTGACCGGGCCCATCGCGCGTATGCCCACCTCGCCGTATCCCAGCACGGGCGATGCCGGCACGGCCTACGGGCGGCCTTCCGGAGCGGGCGCCGCGGTCGGGGGGCGGTGCGCGTCGTCCCGGTCGGGGCCATGACCGTAACGGCTGGCGTCCGGCGGGCAGGGTGCATATCCCGCGTGCCCGCGTGCCCGCGTGCCCGCGTGCCCGCGTGCCCGCGTGTGGCCGGGGTGAAGTGGGCGTGGCGGGACCGTGGGGTTGCGCTGTGGGGAGCGGTGTGGTTCGGCGGAGGGCTGGGGGTGGGTTGGTCAGGGTTCGTCGTCGTAGGCGATGGCGGGCTCGATGGCGTGGGGCCGGTGGTGTGTAGGCCCTGTCGCGTCGCCGCCTGTGACGGGGTAGTGCCCGTTGTGGGGGTGGGGCTGGTGTGCGGGTGGGGTGTGGATGGTGAGGAGGGGGGCGGTGTCGGTGAGGTCGAGCAGGCGTGTGAACTGTGGGCGGGGTGCGTGGAGGACGAGGGTTTTGCCGGTGGTGGCGGCGGTGAGGTGGAGGTCGAGGAGGAGGTGGAGGCCGGAGCAGTCGCAGAAGGTCAGGGCTGAGAGGCCGATGTCGAGGCCGGCCGTGCTGGCGTCCAGGGCCGCGTTCAGGGCGTCCCGTACCTTGCCGCAGTTGTCCGCGTCGATCTCGCCGCTGATCTCGGCTCGGGTCCGTCGTGGTCCAGGGCGGACGGAGACGGCGACGGTGACCATGGGTGTGTCGGGATCGCGCTCGTGGTCGGAGTAGGTCATGGCCTTCCTCCTTTCAGCAACCGGGCCGGCTCGTGCGGGGCGGACAGCAGGGCATCGGCGAGTGCCGTGCCGTCATGGCCCCGAGGTGCCCGTGGAGGGTTGCGCAGCCGGAGGCCGCGAGGGCTCCAGATCGGCGAGGAGCCTGATCAGGTGCGCGATCTCATGCGGTCCTTCGGCGGGGTGGCGGAAGAGGGTGCCGTCGGTGACCTCATAGTGGTTGCGGCGGCCGTGACGGGCGCGGGTGAGATACCCGGCGCTCTCCAGATCGGTGATCACGGCACGGACGGCACGCTCGGTGATCCGGCACGCCTCGGCCATGTCACGCATCCGTACCTCCGGGTCCCGCAGGAGCATCGCGAGGATCCGGGCGTGGTGGGTGACGAACGTCCAGCTGGTCCGTGACTCCATCGTCTCCATGCCCGCGATTATAGGATCCCTGATACCGGTTTTTCCAGACCTTCATTCATGCTCGGCCAAGGCGAGGTGCCGTGCGCATCCGAGAACCGGCACCGGACGTCTCCCAACCGGCGGCGCCGTCCTCGGCGCGGACCAGCAGCGCTCGATGAGGCCTTTAAGGACGATCGACGAAGCCGCCGACGACGGGCGGCGGGGGACCTGTCGGAGTTCGAGTGGATCGTCCTCCCTCTTCGGCGTCGCTGAACTTCCGCCCGGGAGTAACCGCCGCCGGGCCACGGCTACCCGCGTCACCCCTGGGGCCGACCAGGCGGAAGCGGCGCACCCACTCACGGACGTGTTCTTCCGCCTTCCACTCATCCGTGTGCACACGGATCGGGAACGGCTTGTGGATCGTGACGCTGGGTACGCCCGGCAGGCAGATGAGACGGTGATCGGCGGGCACGTACTGCTCCCTCTCTGGCATGTTTCGCACACGGGTCGGTACTGCGTTCTGTATCTCCCCCGCGACGCAGCGGATAAGCAAGGGGAGAGGGTGACAGCGAAGCCTGGCGCAGCCGGGCCTCGCTGACGCAGAGCTGCTCGGCGCGCACCGGGCGGTCCATTCGCGGGACTGTAAATCGTTCGGCTCTGTTCCGTAGTCGGTGGTGACGCTGTGTCTCCGGCTGCAACCATGGGGCGTGGATGATTCCGACTCTCTTGTGAATGTTGTGTTTTCAGGGTTGTCTGCGCTGGTCGTCGAGAGTGTGGTGGACGGCGGTGAGGTGGTTCGGGTGACGGCGCGGACCAGGGATGTTCCGGTGCCGTGCCCGGTGTGTGGGGTGCCGACCGCGAAGGTGCAC
>NZ_JBFRER010000020.1:0-82844 GCF_052114405.1 Streptomyces sp. M-16
CGCCGGCGTCGGGGGCCGCGGCCGTGCCCGCGGCGGGGCGCGCACCGGTGCCGGCGGCCGGAGCCGGTACCAGGGCCTTGGGCGCGGCGCCGGCGGCGTTCGCCTCCGCCTTGCGCAGCAGGGCGACCAGCGCCGCGTTGGCCCGCGCGTAGCCGACGGGGGTGGGGGCTCCGCTGCCGGTGCGCTCCTGCGAGACCGCGGGCAGTTCCTTCGCCCCGGCCGCCGGAGCCCCGGCGGCCTCGATGGCGAGCAGCCGGCGCTTCTCCAGGGCGCTGGCGCGCTCGGTCTCGGCGGTCGCGTAGCGGCGCAGCAGCGCGGCGTGCTCGCCCCGCAGGCCCGCCAGTTCGACGCGCTTGGCCCGCAGCTTGGTGTCGAGCTTGGCGCGCAGGACGCGCGCCTCCTCCAGATCGGATTCGAGCTCGGCTATCCGCTCGTCCGTCTTCCACTCGTCCTTGACCCGCTCGCGGGCCAGCTCCGCGACCCGGCGGCCGGCCGCCCGGTCCCAGGAGCGCATGAGCGCGGCGCCCCCGACGCCCGCGGCCGCCGCGAGCGCCACGAGCAGCCTCAGCGGCAGCGGTTCCGCGAGCAGCCAGGCCGCACCGGCGCTGGCCACGCCGACCCCGGCGACGGCGCACGGCGCGAGAAGACGGTGGAGGGGTTCGGGATTGCGGTGGCGTCCACGGGGCATGGCCTGAAATTTACAGGGCGTGGACCTCGCGCGGGATACCCGCCCGGCAATCTCTTGCCGGGCGGTTACCCCACGATTTCCCCTCAATCCCGTAACTGCTACTTCGTCAGAAGGCCCTTGGACTCCAGATAGGCCTTCGCGACGTCCGCCGGCTTCGCCCGCTCCGCGTCCACCTTCCGGTTCAGCTCGACGAGGTCGGCCGTGGTGAGCACCTTGGTGAGGTCGCCGAGGGCGTTGGCGACGTCCGGGGAACCCGCGTCCTTGGCGTTGACGACCGGCAGGAGGTTGTCGGCGTTCTGGAGCTTCTTGTCGTCCTCCAGCAGGACCAGGCCGTAGCCGTCGAGCGTGGCGTCGGTGGTGGTGGTCAGCACCAGCTGGTCCGCCCCGTCCTTGACGGCCTGCTTGGCCTGCGGGGTGCCGACGCCCTTGGGGTCGATCCCGGAAACCTGGATTCCGTACGTCTTCTCCAACCCGGGTGCGCAGAAGGGACGTACGGAGCATTCGTCACCAGCCGCGATCTTCACCTTCAGCCCGGACTTTCCGAGGTCGGAAAGGGTCTTGAGATTGTTCTTCTGGGCGAATTCCTTCGTCACGGCGAAGGCGTTCTGGTCGACGGCCTCGCCCGCCGGCAGGGCCTTGAGGCCGAGCGGGGCGGCGAGCTTGTCCAGCGCCGCCGCCGTGGCGCTCACGTCGCTGGAGGCGACGGGCTTGTCCTTGGGCGCGTCCTTGCCGTTGACCTTGGCGTTGAGGAACTCGGCGAGGGTGGCCGCGTACTCCGGGACCACGTCGATCTCGCCCTTCTCCAGGGAGGGTTCGTACAGCTCGCGGTTGCTGACCGTGGTGACGGAGGTGCCGTACCCCTCCTGCCGGAGCAGCTGCGCGTAGAGCTCGGCCAGGACGTTGGACTCGGTGAAGCCGGCCGCGCCGATCACCAGCTTGCCCTTGCCGCCCCCGGCGGGGGCGGCCGCGGAGGAGCCGCCGTCCTTGGTCTTCTCCAGGCTGTCGCCGCCACAGGCGGCCAGCGACACGGTCAGGGCCAGGACGCCCAGGGACGCGCCGAGGACACGCGTGGACTTGCTCATGGAGGTACTCCGTTTCGGGGTGGGGACGGGGGTCACGGGTTCAGCGGGACGGCGTGCGCAGCAGCAGCCGGTCCACTGCCACCAGTACGCCCTCCACCAGCAGCGCCAGCAGGGCGACCAGCAGCGCCCCCGCCACGACCTGCGCGGTGTTGTACGTGTTGAAGCCGGCGGTGATGATCCGGCCGAGGCCGCCCTGGCCGACCATCGCGGCGATCGTGGCGGTGGCGATGACCTGCACGGCGCCGGAGCGCAGCCCGGTCATCACCAGGCCGCGCGCGAGCGGCAGCTCCACCCGCAGGAACAGCTGGCCGCCCGACATGCCCATGCCCCGGGCGGCCTCGACCACCGACCGGTCGACCCCGCGCATGCCCACGTAGGCGTTGGTCAGCAGCGGCGGCACGGCGAACAGCACGAGCGCGGCGACGGTCGGCAGGTAGCCGGCGTTGCGCAGCGGCGAGACCATGAACAGGGCCAGCACCGCGAAGACGGGGACGGCCCGCCCGACGTTGGAGACGTTGACGGCGAGGGCGCCGCCCTTGCCGAGGTGGCCGAGCCACAGCCCGACGGGCAGGGCCACCGCGCAGGCGATGGCCAGGGCGATCCCGCTGACGTACACGTGCTCCGCGAGCCGGTGCCAGACACCGCTCTCGCCCGACCAGTTGGCTCCGTCCGCCAGCCAGTCGCCGGCCTTGCCCAGCACGCCCACGGCCTCAGGCCCCCTTCGCGGAACGGGCGGCCCTGGTCCACGGCGTCAGCAGTCGCTGCACCCCGAGCAGCAGCAGGTCGGCGACCAGCGCGAGCAGTACGCACAGCACGGAGGCGGTGAGCACCTGGGCCTTGAAGGAGCTGTTGACGGCGGGGGCGATCAGGTTGCCCAGCCCGCCCTTGCCGACGATGGAGCCGACGGTGGTCAGGGCCACGGTCGAGACGGTGGCGATCCGCACCCCGGCGAGCAGCGCGGGGAGCGCCAGCGGCAGTTCGACCTGCCACAGCAGCCGGGCGGGGCCGTAGCCCATCCCGCGCGCGGCCTCCCGTACGTCCTCGGGGACGGCTTCCAGGCCGGCCAGCACGTTGCGCACCAGGATGGTCAGCGAGTACAGCACGAGACCGGTCACCACCAGGGCCGCCGAGAGCCCGAAGAGCGGCAGCAGCAGCGAGAACATGGCCAGCGAGGGGACCGTGTACAAGAGGGTGGTCAGCCCGAGCACGGGGGCCGCCCAGCGGCGGCCGCGGCGGGCCAGCAGCGCGAGCGGAACGGACACGGCGATGCCGATGAGCACCGAGACGCCCGTGATCCAGACGTGTTCGACGGTGGCGTCGGTGAGTTCCTGGGCGCGGGAGCTGACGTAGTCCCAGCAGATCCAGTCGTTGGCCACGAGGCAGCTCTGCCCGGTCACGCTCCTCACCCCCTCATCACCACACGAACATTGTTTCGGATGTACCACCACGAGCGACCATAACCCCCGGCGCGGGCGATGACCGGATTCCTTCGCACGCGGGCAACACGCCCTTCACACATCCCGGCTCCGGGTACGGGAGGATGGCCGGGTGATCCGATTCGAGCATGTGACCAAGCGCTACCCCGATGGGACGACGGCCGTCGAGGACCTGTCCTTCGAGGTCGCGGAGGGCGAACTGGTCACCCTGGTGGGCCCGTCCGGCTGCGGCAAGACGACCACGATGAAGATGGTCAACCGGCTGATCGAGCCCACCTCGGGCCGGATCCTCCTCGACGGCGAGGACATCGCCGCCGCGGACCCCGTCGCGCTGCGCCGCCGGATCGGCTACGTCATCCAGCAGGTCGGGCTGTTCCCCCACAAGACGGTGCTGGAGAACACGGCGACCGTGCCCCGGCTGACCGGCACCCCGAAGGCGCGGGCCCGCGCGCGGGCGGCCGAGCTGCTCGAACTGGTGGGGCTGGATCCGGCCGTCTACGGGGGCCGCTACCCGGAGCAGCTGTCGGGCGGCCAGCGCCAGCGCGTCGGCGTGGCCCGCGCGCTGGCCGCGGACCCGCCGGTGCTGCTGATGGACGAGCCCTTCGGGGCGGTGGACCCGGTGGTCCGCGAGCGGCTCCAGAACGAGTTCCTGACCCTGCAGAAGACGGTCCGCAAGACGATCCTGCTGGTCACCCACGACCTGGAGGAGGCCGTCCGGCTCGGCGACCGGATCGCCGTCTACGGCCACGGCACCATCGAGCAGTTCGCCCGGCCCGCCGAGGTGCTCGCCGCGCCGGCCACCGAGTACGTCGCCTCCTTCGTCGGCGCGGACCGCGGTCTCAAGCGCCTCGCCGTCACCCACGTGGAGACGGCCGACCTGACCCCGGCGAACGGCCCGGCACCGGCCTCGGCGGTGGCCCTGGGGGCCTCGCTGCGCGAGGCGTTGGCGGCCCTCCTCCAGGAGGACTCGGGGCGGATCGGGGTCACCGATCCGGACACGGGCGCGCTGGCCGGCGTACTGACCCCGGAGGGCGTCCACCGGGCGCTGCGCCGGGCCGACCTGCAAGGGGCGCACGGGGCGTAGGGGCCTCGGCCGCGCCGCCCCGCGCCGGAAAACGAAAAGGGCCCGACCGGAGCCGGGCCCTGCACCTGTCCCCCGGGGATCAGGCCTGCGTACGACCGCTCATCCACACCAGCATCGGCGGGATCTCGCGGCGCCACGTGTTGAAGTTGTGGCCACCGCTGTCGAGGATGATCGAGGAGACCCGGTCCGAGCCCTTGACCAGCTTGATGAACTTCTTGGTGTCGTTCAGGTTGTCCTCGCCCTTCTCGCTGGTGGTGACGAGGAAGGACGTACCGGTCGGCTGCTTCTTGTCCAGGCTGTACAGCACGTCCGCGCGCTTCTTCAGCTTGTCGTCCCCGTGGAACAGGTCACCGGTCGTCGCGTCGTCGGCGGCCTTGTAGTACGCGGACAGGCCCACGGCCGCGCCGAAGGTCTGCGGGTGGTGCGCGGCGATCTTCAGGGCGCAGTAGCCGCCCGTGGAGTTCCCGATGAAGCCCATGTTCTGCGGCTTCTTGCCGACCCGGAAGGTCCCCTGGATGGCCTGCGGCAGGTCCTGCGCGAAGAAGGTCTCGGTCTGCGGACCGCCCGGGATGTCCACGCACTCGGTGTCGCGCGGCGGCGCGATGGTCGGCCGGAGCATCACCAGGATCATCGGCTTCATCTTGCCCTGCTTGGCCTGCTTGAAGGCCGTCATGGGGTAGTTCAGCCCTTTGATCAGGTTCTCGGCGGTACCCGGGTAACCCGTCAGGACGATCGACGCGGGGAAGTTCTGCTCCTTGTAGTGCGGCTGGAAGTACTCCGGCGGCAGCCACACGTAGCCGGGGCTCGTTATCTTTGACTTCTGCCCGGTTATGGCAACCTTCAGGATCTGACCACCGACCTGCGGCTTGCCCCCGCCGGGCACGTCGAGCTTCTGCTTGTCGATGACCTTGATGTCCTTGCTGCTCATCGAGTGGTCGACGACTTTGCCGATGGACGTCTCCTGACCGAACAGGTCGGCCCAGGAACCGTAGAAGAGGAACGACTTGTTGGCCGCGAGACCGACTGCGGAGAACAGTGCGAGCTGGGTCGCGAGCAGGAGGCCGATCCGGCCGGAGACCGAGCGCCAGGAGCGGCCGGAGAGCTTCGGCCAGAACCAGACCGTCACCCCGAACAGCAGCACACCGGCGATGATGGCCAGGACCAGAACCGTATTACTGGTGAGACCCATGAGCAGTCAGTCGACTTTCTGATGGCAGGACTAGATTTTTCCGACGGAAGAGTGAACCCGCTCCTCCTCGATGTCGTCCTAGTGGACGCACCACACACCGGAGGCTGTCGCGGCCTTCGGCCACATGATCTCTCGCGGAGCAACGGGAAGCGATGTCTAGCAGGATAGATGGCGATAAGTCCGGACAGGTTCCGAAGCGGGTCAGCCGAATCCTCCGAGGCCCACGACCGGAGGCCGTCCCCGGCCTCGTAGGCACATCCGTCATGATCGTCGGTCTGCTGGACATCGCCGCGGGCGTCTTCCCGCGGTTCCGTCACAGCCGGATCCACGCGGTCACCGAAGTACTGCCCGGTTCCGTGGGCCCCTTCGCCGCCGCGCTGGCCATCAGCGCCGGTGTCCTCATCCTGCTGCTCGCGCACGGCCTCAAGCGCCGCAAGCGCCGGGCCTGGCGGGCCGCCGTCATCCTGCTGCCCGCCGGCGCCGTGGCGCAGTTCGCGTACCGCCACTCCGTCATCGGCGTGGTCATCTCGGCGGTGCTCCTCGCGCTGCTGGTACGCCACCAGGGTGAATTCAAGGCCCTGCCGGACCCGCGCAGCCGCTGGAAGGCGCTCGCGAACTTCGTGCTGATGAGCGCCGGCTCCATCGGGCTCGGCCTGGTGATCGTCAACGTCCACCCGGGCAAGGTCGTCGGCCACCCGAGCCTGTACGAGCAGATCACCCACGTCGTCTACGGCCTCTTCGGCTTCGAGGGCCCCGTCGACTACGCCGGGCGGGTCTCCTGGACCGTCGGCTACTCCCTCGGCGCCCTCGGCATGCTGACCGCCGTCACCACGATCTACCTGGCCTTCCGCCCCGAGCACCCGGCCGCCCGGCTCACCGTCGACGACGAGGCGAAGCTGCGCGAGCTGCTCGCCAAGCACGGCGGCCGCGACTCCCTCGGCCACTTCGCGCTCCGCCGCGACAAGGCCGTCGTCTTCTCCCCCAGCGGCAAGGCGGCCGTCACCTACCGCGTCGTCTCCGGCGTGATGCTCGCCTCCGGCGACCCCATCGGCGACGTCGAGGCCTGGCCCGGCGCCATCGAGCGCTTCATGGAGGAGGCCAAGGCCCACTCCTGGACCCCTGCCGTCGTGGGCTGCAGCGAGACCGGCGGCGAGGTCTGGACCCGCGAGACCGGTCTGGACGCCCTGGAACTCGGTGACGAGGCGATCGTCGACGTCAAAGACTTCTCCCTCTCCGGACGCCCCATGCGCAACGTCCGCCAGATGGTGAAGCGCATCGAGCGCAACGGCTACACCACCCAGGTCCGCCGCGTCAGCGAGCTGACCGAGGAGGAGCTGGAGCGGGTACGGGGCGCCGCCGAGGCCTGGCGCGGCACCGACACCGAGCGCGGTTTCTCCATGGCGCTGGGCCGGGTCGGCGAGGAGGGCGACGGCGACTGCTTCATCGCCACCGCCCACCGCGTCGAGGAGGGCGACACCAGCCCGTTCGGCGACCTCAAGGCCGTCCTCCACTTCGTCCCGTGGGGCAAGGACGGCATGTCGCTGGAGCTGATGCGCCGCGACCGCGCCGCCGACCCCGGCATGAACGAGCTGCTCATCGTGGCCTCCCTGGAGGCCTCCCCGTCGCTCGGCATCGAGCAGGTCTCGCTGAACTTCGCGATGTTCCGCTCGGCACTGGCCCGCGGCGAGAAGATCGGCGCCGGCCCGGTGCTGCGGATGTGGCGCGGCCTGCTGGTCTTCCTGTCGCGCTGGTTCCAGATCGAGTCGCTGTACAAGTTCAACGCGAAGTTCCGCCCCCGCTGGGAGCCGCGCTTCATGGTCTACCGCCAGACCCGCGACCTGCCCCGCATCGGCTTCGCGGTGATGCAGGCCGAGGGCTTCGTGACGCTGGCCCTGCCGCGCCTGTTCGCCGGCCGCCGCGGCCCCAAGCCGGTCCGCACCTGCGCCCACGACCACGCGACGGTCCCGGCCCAGAAGGAACGCGAGATCCAGGCGGCCTGACCCGCCACAGGTGGGGCCGGCACTGCCCCGGGCAGCGCCGGCCCCACCGCCATGTCCCCCTCGTTTCCACCCCGGGGAAGGACCCCAGGACGCCAGCCCCCGCAAGGGACCCAGGGGCGCAGCCCCGGGAAGGGGGCCCAGGGGCGCAGCCCCCGCAAGGGACCCAGGGGCGCAGCCCCGGGAAGGGGGCCCAGGGGCGCAGCCCCCGCAAGGGACCCCAGGGGCGCAGCCCCGGCAAGGGGGCCCAGGGCGCAGCCCCGGCAAGGGGGCCCAGGGCGCAGCCCCGGCAAGGGGTCCCGGGGCGCAGCCCCGGGGAGCTGGGGAAGGGTGGGCCGGGAGCGGGCCGTGCAGGGCCGGCCACCCCCACCGCACCGCCCGGCCAGGGCAAGGGCAGGGGCCCTACCCTGGGACCATGAACACCAACCGCGGGCCCGTCTCCAGGGGCCTGGTGACAGGGCTGCCCGACTGGGACCGCTGCGGGGTCATGGGCGTCGTCAACGTCACCCCCGACTCCTTCTCCGACGGGGGCCGCTGGTTCGACACCACCGCCGCCGTCAAGCGCGGCCTCGACCTCGWCGCCCAGGGCGCCGACCTCGTCGACGTCGGCGGGGAGTCCACCCGCCCCGGCGCCTCCCGCGTCGACGCCGACGAGGAACTGCGCCGCGTCGTCCCCGTCGTCCGCGGACTGGCCTCCGAGGGCGTGACCGTCTCCGTCGACACCATGCGCGCGACCGTCGCCGCCCAGGCCGTCGCGGCCGGCGCCGCCCTCGTCAACGACGTCAGCGGTGGCCTCGCCGACCCCGGCATGATCCCGGCGGTGGCCGCCGCCGAGGTGCCGTTCGTCGTCATGCACTGGCGCGGGTTCAGCGACGGCATGAACAGCCTCGCCGTCTACGAGGACGTCCTCGGCGAGGTCGCCGCCGAGCTCCGGACCCGCATCGACGCCGTCGTCGCCGGCGGCATCGCCCCCGAGCGGCTGGTCGTCGACCCCGGCCTCGGCTTCGCGAAGAACGCCGAGCACGACCTGGCCCTGGTCGCCCACCTCCGCGATCTGCGCGAGCTCGGCTTTCCACTCCTGGTCGCCGCCTCGCGGAAGCGTTTCCTCGGCCGGGTCCTGGCGGGCGCCGCCGACGCCGCCCCGCCTCCCGCCCGCGAGCGGGACGCCGCCACCGCCGCCGTCTCGGCCATCGCCGCCCACCAGGGCGCCTGGGCCGTCCGGGTGCACGAGGTACGGGCGACCGCCGACGCGGTTCGGGTGGCCCGCGCCGTGGAAGGGGCACTGTGACCCACCGGAGGAACTGGGAAGGGGCACGGTGAGCCGTACCGACATCGAAGCCGTCGAAGAGGTCAACGCGACCTTCTACGAGGCCATGGAGCGGGGGGACTTCGACGCCCTTTCGGCGCTCTGGCTCGAAGACGAGATCTCCTGCGTGCACCCGGGATGGCCGGTGCTCTCCGGGCGGGGCGAGGTGCTGCGCTCGTACGCGCTGATCATGTCCCACACCGAGTACATCCA
Source organism: Streptomyces sp. M-16 (assembly GCF_052114405.1). Taxonomy (NCBI): domain Bacteria; kingdom Bacillati; phylum Actinomycetota; class Actinomycetes; order Kitasatosporales; family Streptomycetaceae; genus Streptomyces; species Streptomyces sp. M-16. Next base: position 8,996 of record NZ_JBFRER010000020.1, read on the forward strand.
GTTCTTCCTCACCGACACCAAGGTGGCCCTCATAGGCGACACCGCCCTGGTCACCTGTACCGAGAACATCCTCAGCGGCGGCCCGTCCGGGGAGGCCGGGGAACTGGGTCCGCTGGTGGGTCAGCTGGTCGTCGCCACGAATGTGTTCCGACGCACACCGGAGGGCTGGCGGCTCTGGTCCCACCACGGTTCTCCGGTCCTCACGGACTCCGATGACGAGGAGGAAGAGGGCACCGACTGACCCCAACGGCGGGGACGGAGGTCCGTCGCAGGTAAATTCGAAGGCGGACGACGCCGACCGCACTCGGCGTAGGCCCATGGACCCGGGGAGCCCCGGGACCGGAAGCACCTACGAAAGCAGGAGTGATTCGCGTGGATCGTGTCGCACTGCGCGGCCTCAAGGCTCGCGGGCACCACGGCGTCTTCCCCCGGGAGCGCGAAGAGGGCCAGACCTTCATCGTCGACCTCGTGCTGCACATCGACGCCCGCCCCGCGGCGGCCGACGACGACCTGGCCAAGACCGTGCACTACGGGGTCGTGGCCGAGGAGGTCGTCGACGTGGTCCGGGGAGAGCCGGTCGACCTGATCGAGACCCTCGCCGAGCGGATCGCCCAGCAGTGCCTGAAGCACGAAGCGGTGGCACAGGTGGAGGTCGTCGTCCACAAGCCGGACGCACCCATCACCGTCCCCTTCGACGACGTGACCATCACGATCACCCGGAGCCGCGCATGAACAACGGCCTGAACGCCCAGAGCGACCCCACCGTCCAGCCGGTACCCGCCTCCGTCGTCGAGGCGGTCGACGCGGCGGACACGACCCTGTCCAACCCCAAATGGGCCGTCGTCGCGCTCGGCTCGAACCTCGGCAACCGCCTGGACACCCTCCAGGGCGCCGTCGACGCCCTCGGCGACACGCCGGGCCTGCGGGTCAAGGCGGTCTCCCCCGTCTACGAGACCGAGCCGTGGGGCGTCGAGCCCGGCTCGCAGCCCTCGTACCTCAACGCCGTCGTCGCGGTGAAGACCACCCTGCCGCCCTCCTCGCTCCTGGAGCGGGCCCACGCCATCGAGGAGGCCTACGACCGCGTCCGCGAGGAGCGCTGGGGGCCCCGCACGATCGACGTGGACATCGTGGCCTACGCCGACGTGGTCTCCGACGACCCCGTCCTCACCCTGCCGCACCCCCGTGCCCACCAGCGCGGCTTCGTCCTGGCCCCCTGGCACGACATCGACCCCGAGGCCACGCTCCCCGGCCACGGCCCCGTGGCCGCCCTGCTGGCCGAAATCGGCCGGACCGGGCTCACGCCGCGCCCCGACCTGGAACTCCGCCTCCCGGAGTAGTCGTTAGTAGCCTGTTCAGGGCCATGGGGGCCAGTCACCGAGAGTGGGGAACGGGCAAGTGAAGCAACTGAGGCCGGCGGTCCTGGCGGGGATCTTCGTGATCGCCGGGGTGCTGTCCTGGGCGGGCGCACGGCTGTGGAACGCCTACGGGACCCTGCCGGGCGTCCCGCTGGCCGCGCCGATCGTGCTGGCGGTGATCGCCGCCGTACTGTTCGCGACGGCCCTGTCGATGCGGGCCCGGCTGAAGGCCCAGCGCGAGCGGCGGCCGGGGGCCAAGGGCGTGGAGCCGCTGATGGCGGCCCGTGCGGTGGTCTTCGGCCAGGCCAGCGCCCTGGTCGCGGCCCTCGTGGCCGGCATGTACGGCGGGGTCGGCGTCTTCCTGCTGACCGACTCCCTCGACGTGCCCGCCCGCAGGGACCAGGCCTGGTACGCGGGTGGCTGCGTCCTCGCGGGCGCTGCCGTGATCGCGGCCGCCCTCTTCCTGGAACACGTCCTGAAGCTCCCGGACGACGAGGACCCCACCAAGGCCACGGCGGCCGCCTGAGGCCCCTCCCGGTGGGCCGTCAGCCGCTCCCGGAGCCGGCGGGGGCTCCGGGATGCCCGGCCGACGCCACCGCGGGGCCGCCAACGGCTTCAGCGCGCCATGATGAGGCTCATGGCCTCGTTGCGGGTCGCGGGGTCGCGGAGCTGGCCGCGGACGGCGGAGGTGATGGTCTTGGCGCCGGGCTTGCGGACCCCGCGCATGGTCATGCACATGTGCTCGCACTCGATGACCACGATGCAGCCGCGCGGGTCCAGGATCTCCATCAGGGAATCGGCGATCTGCGTGGTCAGCCGCTCCTGGACCTGGGGGCGGCGGGCGAAGACGTCGACCAGGCGGGCCAGCTTGGACAGGCCCGTGATCTTGCCGTCCACGGACGGGATGTACCCCACGTGCGCCACGCCGTGGAACGGCACCAGATGGTGTTCACACGAGCTCATGACCTCGATGTCCTTCACCAGGACCATCTCGTCGTGGCCGAGGTCGAACGTCGTCGTCAGGACCTCTTCGGGCTTCTGGTACAGCCCGGCGAATATCTCCTTGTACGCCCGCGCCACCCGCGCCGGAGTCTCCAGGAGGCCTTCGCGGTCCGGGTCCTCGCCGACCGCTATCAGGAGCTCTCGGACGGCCGCCTCGGCGCGCTTCTCGTCGAACTCGCCGATCGTGCCCTCGCCACCGGTCAGGGTCACTGGGTCGGTCATCTCATCCTCGTTCCTGTCCGCACACGCGGGGGTCGTACAAATGTGCCGCGCCCCCCAGGCTAGAACCTGGGGGGCGCGGCTTCCATTCCGGGTGGGTCAGGCTTCGGGGCGGTCCTCCGGGGCCACCTCGATGCCCTTCTCCGTCGATACCGGCGACGCGGCGGACGCCGAGGTGCCGTTGGCGGAGTTCGTCAGCTGGAGCTCCTTGGGAGAGAGCACCGGCGGACGGGTGGAAGGAGTGCGGCGGGAGGAGCCGGTCCACGCGGGACGGGCCGGACGCTTCACGATCGTGGAGAAGATCTCGGCGATCTGCTCCTTGTTCAGCGTCTCCTTCTCCAGCAGCGCGAGGACCAGGTTGTCCAGGACGTCCCGGTTCTCGACCAGGATCTCCCAGGCCTCGTTGTGCGCGGTCTCGATGAGCTTCTTGACCTCTTCGTCGACCAGCGCCGCGACCTCTTCCGAGTAGTCCCGCGGGTGCGACATCTCGCGGCCCAGGAACGGCTCGGTGTTGTCGCCGCCGAACTTGATCGCACCGAGACGCTCGGTCATGCCGTACTGCGTGACCATGGCCCGCGCCGTGGCGGTGGCCTTCTCGATGTCGTTCGCCGCGCCCGTGGTCGGGTCGTGGAAGACCAGCTCCTCGGCCGCGCGCCCGCCCAGCATGTACGCCAGCTGGTCGAGCATCTCGTTGCGCGTGGTCGAGTACTTGTCCTCGTCGGGCAGGACCATGGTGTAACCCAGGGCCCGGCCGCGGGACAGGATCGTGATCTTGTGGACCGGGTCGGAGTTCGGGGAGGCCGCCGCGACCAGGGCGTGTCCGCCCTCGTGGTACGCGGTGATCTTCTTTTCCTTGTCCGACATGATCCGGGTCCGCTTCTGCGGGCCCGCCACGACGCGGTCGATCGCCTCGTCCAGCATGTGGTTGTCGATCAGCTTCATGTCCGAGCGGGCGGTCAGCAGGGCCGCCTCGTTCAGGACGTTGGAGAGATCGGCACCGGTGAAGCCGGGGGTGCGGCGGGCGACGGCCGAGAGGTCGACGTCCGGAGCGACCGGCTTGCCCTTCTGGTGGACCTTGAGGATCTCCAGACGGCCCTGCATGTCGGGCCGGTCGACCGCGATCTGCCGGTCGAAGCGGCCCGGGCGCAGCAGCGCCGGGTCGAGGATGTCGGGCCGGTTCGTGGCGGCGATCAGGATGACGCCGCCCTTCACGTCGAAGCCGTCCATCTCGACGAGCAGCTGGTTGAGGGTCTGCTCGCGCTCGTCGTGACCGCCGCCGAGACCCGCACCGCGGTGCCGGCCGACGGCGTCGATCTCGTCGACGAAGACGATCGCCGGCGCGTTGGCCTTGGCCTGTTCGAACAGGTCACGGACACGCGAGGCACCGACACCGACGAACATCTCGACGAAGTCGGAACCGGAGATCGAGTAGAACGGGACGCCCGCCTCGCCCGCGACGGCACGCGCGAGCAGGGTCTTGCCGGTGCCGGGCGGGCCGTAGAGCAGCACGCCCTTGGGGATCTTGGCGCCGACCGCCTGGAACTTCGCCGGCTCCTGGAGGAACTCCTTGATCTCGTGGAGTTCCTCGACGGCCTCGTCCGCGCCCGCGACGTCCGCGAACGTCGTCTTCGGGGTGTCCTTGGTGATGAGCTTGGCCTTGGACTTCCCGAAGTTCATGACCCGGGAGCCGCCGCCCTGCATCTGGTTCATCAGGAACAGGAAGACGACGACGATGAGGACGAAGGGCAGGAGCGAGAGCAGCACGCTCAGGAACGGGCTGGTCTTGTCCGGGGTGACGGAGTATCCGTCAGGGATCTGACCGGCTTCGTACTTGGTCTGGAGGTTCTGGGCGAGCTGAACGCCCTGATCCCCGATGTAGTTGGCCTGGAACTTGGTGCCGTCGTTGTTGCCGAGCTTCTGGCCCTTTTTCAGCTCGATCTTGATCATCTGGCTGTCACCGGTGGTCAGCTTGGCGCTTTCCACCTGGCCAGTGTTGATCGCCTTGATGACCTCGCTGGTCTCCACCGACTTGTAGCCGCCGCCGGAGCCGACGACGTTCATCAACACGACCACGGCGAGGACGGCCAGCACGATCCACATGACCGGCCCACGGAAGTATCGCTTCACGTCCATCCATACGGGGCGCCAGGCACCCCGTCCCTCCTGCCCGTAGGTAAATGCAGCTGTGAGTAAAGACTGTTCTTCGGAATGTACCCCTGTATTGTCACCCGCGGCCTCGTGGGACGGCTGACAGATCCGCTCTCCCCCCGCTCAACGCAGGGAACCGCCCCCAGGTTCCCCCGGGGGCCCAAGCGGCGGGACGGCCGACGTTACCGCCGGCCGGGGGGTTCAGCCGCCGTAGACGTGCGGGGCGAGCGTGCCGACGAACGGCAGGTTGCGGTACTTCTCCGCGTAGTCGAGGCCGTAGCCCACGACGAACTCGTTCGGGATGTCGAAGCCGACCCACTTCACGTCGATCGCGACCTTCGCGGCCTCGGGCTTGCGCAGCAGCGTGACGACCTCCAGGGAGGCCGGCTGGCGGGAGCCCAGGTTCGACAGCAGCCAGGACAGGGTCAGGCCCGAGTCGATGATGTCCTCGACGATCAGGACGTGCTTGTCCTTGATGTCGGTGTCCAGGTCCTTGAGGATCCGGACGACGCCCGAGGACTGGGTCCCGGCGCCGTAGGAGGACACCGCCATCCAGTCCATGGTGAGCGGGGTGGACAAGGCGCGCGCCAGGTCCGCCATCACCATCACGGCGCCCTTGAGCACACCGACGATGAGCAGGTCCTTGCCCGCGTACTCCGCGTCGATCTTCGCGGCCAGCTCGGCCAGCTTCGCGTCGATCTCTTCCTTGGTGATGAGCACCGACTGGAGGTCGCTGCCCATGTCCTTCTCGTCCACCCGCATCACTTTCGTTGTCGGCCGGGGCTCCGGGGGGGTGCCCCCGGAGGACTCAGCCGTGTTTCAGCACCAATCAGCCCTGCCGGATGACAAGTCTGCCACCCTGCCGCTGGGCCTCGACGCGGCCGGGCAGATTGATGGCGCCCTGGCCCCGCCATCCGGTGATGAGGCGGTCGACTTCCTCGATGTGGCGGGCGAAGAGGGAACCCGCGGGGGATCCGGCCGCGACCACGGCCCTGCGCAGCACCCGGCGGCGGACGGCCGGGGGCAGGGCGTACAGCTTGGCGCACTCCAGGCGCCCGTCCTCGTCGCGCACTCCGGCCTCCGCGTCGGCGGCCCAGGCGTCGAGGGCGTCGGCGTCGTCCCGGGAGAGCTGGGCGGTGCGCGCGAGCGCTTCGACGACCCCCTTGCCGAGCGCCTTCTCCAGGGCGGGCAGGCCCTCGTGGCGCAGCCGGGAGCGGGTGTAGGCCGGGTCGATGTTGTGCGGGTCGTCCCAGACGGGGAGGGACTGGACCATGCACGCCTTGCGGGCGGTCTGCCGGTCGATCTGCAGGAAGGGGCGGCGGTAGCGGTGGGTGCGGCCGGGGCCTCCGGACACTTCGGCCATGCCGGAGAGCGAGCGGATGCCGGAGCCGCGGGCGAGGCCCAGCAGGACGGTTTCCGCCTGGTCGTCCCGCGTGTGGCCGAGCAGCACGGCGGCGGCGCCCAGCCGGTCGGCGGCCTCGTCGAGGGCGGCGTAGCGGGCGTCGCGGGCGGCGGCCTCGGGTCCGCCGTCGCGGCCGACGCGCACGGCGACGGACTCCACCGGGTCGAGGCGGAGCGCGGTCATGCGGGTGACGACCTCCGCGGCGCGCAGGTCGGAGCCGGCCTGGAGGCCGTGGTCGACGGTGATGCCGCCCGCCCGGATGCCGAGCTTGGGTGCCTCGAAGGCGAGGGCGGAGGCGAGTGCCATGGAGTCGGCACCGCCGGAGCAGGCGACGAGGACCAGCGGCGGGGTGCCGGCGGCGGGGCGGGGGCTCCCGTCGGCCGGGGTGCCGGGGAGGCGGGTGAGGTCGGTGAGGTCGGTGAGGACGTCGTGGAGTACGCGGCGGACCGCCAGGCGTATCGCCGCGACCGCAGGATGGGGACCCATGTCCGGTGCCCTTCGTGGAGTTCGGATGCTCGGAGGGTGAGGGTGTCGCGCGGGGGGAGCCGTTCGTCACTCAGAGTGCGTTGATGGTGACAGAACCGAGCCGTTCCCCGAGCATCGCACGCCCTTCCACGGCCCACGGTCCCTCGGAAGGGTGACGCTGCTTCCCCCAGTGAGACATGTTTACGCCCCCCGCGTCACCTTTCTTCGCTCCCCACGCTCCCCCTGCCGTGGACGCGCGCCACCCAGTCCGCGGGCCGGGCGATCTCGGCCTTGGTGGGCAGGGTGTTCGGCGAGGTCCAGACGCGGTTGAAGCCGTCCATGCCGACCTGGCCGACGACGGCGCGTACGAAGCGCTCGCCGTCGCGGTACTGGCGGAGCTTGGCGTCGAGGCCCAGCAGCTTGCGCAGGGCGGCGTCGAGGCGGCCCGCGCCGGCGGCGCGGCGCTGCTGGAACTTCTCGCGGATCTCGGCGACGGAGGGGACGACGTCGGGGCCGACCCCGTCCATCACGAAGTCGGCATGCCCCTCCAGCAGGGACATCACGGCGGTGAGGCGCCTGAGGACCTCGCGCTGCTCGGGGGTCTGGACGAGCTCGACGAGCGAGCGGCCCTCGTCCCCGCGTTCCCCCTCGGGGCGGGCGCCGGAGAAGGACTGGACGGCCTCGCGGAGCCGTTCCAGGACGGTGGACGGGTCCAGCTCGGTGGCACCGAGGAACGTCTGGATTTCGCCCTCCAGGTGGGCGCGCAGCCACGGCACGGCGGTGAACTGGGTACGGTGCGTCTCCTCGTGCAGGCAGACCCAGAGCCGGAAGTCGTGCGGGGCCACCTCCAGCTCGCGCTCCACGTGCACGATGTTGGGCGCCACCAGGAGCAGCCGGCCGCCCGTGGGGGCCACGCCGGGCAGTTCGGGCGCGCCGGGGGCGAAGGTCTCGTACTGGCCGAGCACGCGGGAGGCCAGGAAGCTCAGCAGCACCCCCAGCTCGACGCCGGTGACCTTGCCGCCGACCGCGCCGAGGACGGCGCCGCCGGGGGCGGCGGCGCGGCGGTCCTGCATCTTGCCGAGCAGCGGGCCCAGCAGTTCGCGGAAGCCGGCGACGTTGGCCTTGACCCAGCCGGCCCGGTCGACGACGAGGACGGGGGTGTCGGGGAGGGTGACGCCTTCGGGCATCATCCGGGTGAACGCGCGCACGTGCTCCTCGGAGGTCCGGGCGTGCCGGCGGAGTTCCGCCACCACGGCCCGCGCCTCGTCGCGGCTGACTTCGGGACCCGGCCGCACGAGCCGGGTCGCGGTCGCCACCGCGAGGTTCCAGTCGACCATCTCGGCACCACCGATGCTCGTCATGCGTCAACCGTACGTGGACCGGCGCCCGTAGGGATCCCCCTACGAGGTGGTGGCGACGGCGGCCGCGAGCTTGTCCAGGCCCTTCTCGGCGGCGGAGCCGTCCGCGGCGCCCGCCGTCAGGAAGGCGAAGGCGAGCAGCCGCCCGGAGGGGTCGACGACGGTCCCGGCGAGGGAGTTGACCCCGGTGAGGGTGCCGGTCTTGGCGCGGAGCAGGCCGGCGGCCGGGGAGGTGCCGGCGTTGCGGGCGCGCAGGGTGCCGGTGAAGCCGGCGACGGGCAGCCCGGTGAGGACCGGCCGCAGCTCGGGGTGGCGGGGGTCGGCAGCGGCGGCGAGGAGGCCCGTCAGGAGGCGGGTGGTGACCTTGTCGGCCCGGTTCAGGCCGCTGCCGTCGGCGAAGCGGGAGCCCGTGACGTCGACGCCGAGGGAGGCGAGCTTGCCGGAGACGGCCTTCTCGGCACCCTCGAAGCCGGGGTTCTGGCCGGTGGCGAGGGCGGTCTGGCGGGCGAGGGCCTCGGCGATGTCGTTGTCGCTGTTGGTCAGCATCCGCTCGACGAGTCCGGCCAGCGGGGTGGAGAGGGTGGTGGCCATCGGCTGGGCCCCGGTGGGGGGCTTGGCGCGGGCGGGGTCGCCGTTCACCGTGATGCCGCGGTCGCGCAGCAGGGCGGCGAAGGCACGGGCGGTGTCCTGGGAGGGGTCCTCGGAGCGGGTGACGGGTCCGGAGGTGGAGTCGTCGGGCCGGCCCTCGTCGGCCATCAGGGCGGTGACGGGGGCGATGTTGTCGTTGCGGCCGATCGGGTGGCCGACGGGGCCGGTGTAGAGCGAGTCGTCGTAGGCGAGGGTGACGGAGGCGGTGCCGGCGGCCTTGAGGGCCTGGGCGGTGTCGGCGGCGAGGGCGACGAGGCTGCCGCCGGATCCGGCGGGGCTCTTCTTCTTGGCGGTGAGGGAGGGGTCGCCGCCGCCGACCAGGACGATCTGGCCGGGGCCCGCTCCGGGCGTCACGGTGGTGCGGATCCGGTGTTCGGGGCCGAGGGCGGCCAGCGCCGCGCTCGCGGTGGCGATCTTGACGGTGGAGGCGGGGGTCATGGCCTCGCCGGAGCCGGACTCGAAGAGCACCCGTCCGGTGGCCGTGTCGACGACGCTGGCGGCCCGGACGGTCCCGAGGGCGCGGTCGGCGAGCAGGGGCGTGAGCGCCCCGGCGAGCGCGTCGGGCGCCGCGCCCGCGGCGTTCGCGGGGCGCGGTCCGATCCCCGCGAGCACCCCGGGGGCGCTCGGCGCGGCCTGTGGCAGGCCTCCGGCCGCGTGATCTGTGCCACCCAGGTGGATCCAGGAGGCGGCCCTGTCCCGCTCGGCCTTACGCTGGCCGGAGTCCCAGGGACCGGTGGTGGCCACCGCCGCCGCCGCGAGGGCGAGGCCCGCCACGGCCGACCCCGCGGTGAGCTGCCACGTCTTGATCAATGGCACCTCGGACCAGCCCCTTTCGCGATCACACATATGCGTGAGGGACACTTAACCACTGCGTCTTGCCGCGAGCATGGCACCCCACCCGGCAGGGCTGGGCCGGACGCGCACGCATTTGGATCAATCGCAGTCCCGAAGCAATCAAGCTCCGGCACAGGGCCAGAGCTGATCATGGAGGAGCAGGACGTGGAGTTCGACGTCACCATCGAGATCCCCAAGGGTTCGCGGAACAAGTACGAGGTGGACCACGAGACCGGCCGGATCCGTCTGGACCGTCGCCTCTTCACCTCGACCAGCTACCCGGCGGACTACGGCTTCGTCGAGAACACCCTCGGCGAGGACGGCGACCCGCTGGACGCGCTGGTCATCCTTGACGAGCCGACGTTCCCGGGCTGCCTGATCAAGTGCCGCGCGATCGGCATGTTCAACATGACGGACGAGGCGGGCGGCGACGCCAAGCTGCTGTGCGTGCCGGCCTCCGACCCGCGTGTCGAGCACCTGCGCGACATCCACCACGTGTCCGAGTTCGACCGCCTGGAGATCCAGCACTTCTTCGAGGTCTACAAGGACCTGGAGCCGGGCAAGTCCGTCGAGGGCGCCAACTGGGTCGGCCGCGCCGAGGCCGAGGCCGAGATCGAGGCCTCGTTCAAGCGCCTGGAGGCGCAGGGCGGCCACCACTGAGCCACGGCTCGGTGACCGGACCGGCGGGCTGAGTCCCCGGTCCCGCGACATGACGACGGGCGGTACCCCCGGCGGGGGTACCGCCCGTCGTCGCGTCCCGGTCCGGTGCGGCGGCGCCCCCCGACTCCGCCCCGGCGCGAGCGCGGGCGGGGCTGCGCGTGCCGAGGGAGGAAACGATTCCGCATACTGGTACCCGCAGGTGATCACGGGCGCTGGAGGACGCGTGGCGGAGGCCGAAGGGACCGCGGACGGGAAACCCGTGTCCGACGAGGCGCACAGCGCCTTCACTCCCCCGCCCGGAATGGAGCCGGACGTCCCGGTCGAGGACCAGCCCACCTCCGAGTTCGCCGTCCCCGACGGCATGGCGGCCCCGCCCCCCGGACCGGAGGGCTCCGCCTTCGCCGCCCCGGCCACCTACAGCGCCCAGCACTCCCCGCCGGCCTACACCCCCGGTCCGGGCTTCCCGGTCTCCCGGATGAAGGACTCCCCCTGGCAGGACCGCATGCGCCTGATGCTGCGCATGCCGGTGGACGTGCGCCCGGTGCCCGAGCCGGCCCAGAAGCAGCCCGAGTCGGGCCCGGCCGTGGGCCGCGTGCTCGACCTCACCCTGCGCATCGGCGAGCTGCTGCTCGCGGGCGGCGAGGGCGCCGAGGACGTGGAGGCCGCGATGCTGGCCGTGGCCCGCTCCTACGGGCTGGACCGCTGCGAGCCCACCGTCACCTTCACCATGCTGTCGATCACCTACCACCCCTCCCTGGTGGGCAACCCGGTCTCGGCGAACCGCACCGTCCGACGGCGCGGCACGGACTACACCCGGCTGGCCGCCGTCTTCCGGCTGGTGGACGACATCAGCGCGCACGAGGTGGAGGTCTCCCTGGAGGAGGCCTACCGCCGCCTCGCCGAGATCCGCCGCAACCGCCACCCCTACCCCACCTGGGTGCTCACGGCCGCCGCCGGACTGCTGGCGGGAGCCGCGTCCGTCCTGGTCGGCGGTGGGGTCACGGTGTTCTTCTGCGCGGCCCTCGGCGCCGTCCTCGGCGACCGGCTCGCCTGGTACTGCGCCGGGCGCGGGCTGCCGGAGTTCTACCAGTTCGTGGTGGCGGCGATGCCCCCCGCGGCCATCGGCGTGGCCCTGAAGATCGCCGAGATCGACGTCCGCGCCTCCGCCGTGATCACCGGCGGGCTCTTCGCCCTGCTGCCCGGACGGGCCCTGGTCGCGGGCGTGCAGGACGGCCTGACCGGCTTCTACATCACGGCCTCGGCCCGCCTGCTGGAGGTCATGTACCTCTTCATCGGGATCATCGTCGGCGTGCTCGTGGTGCTCTACGTGGGCCTCCAGTTCGGCGCCCAGCCGAACCCGGACGAGATCCTGCAGATCCCCAGCCGGCCGGTGCTCCAGATCCTGGCCTCGATGGTCCTGGTGTTCACCTTCGCGATCCTGCTCCAGCAGGAGCGCTCGACGGTGTGGATCGTGACGCTCAACGGCGGGGTCGCCTGGGTCACCTTCGGCGCGCTGCGGGCCGCCGAGCTGCCCCCCGTACCGTCCACGGCCATCGCGGCCGGGCTGGTGGGCCTGTTCGGGCAGCTCTTCTCCCGCTACCGCTTCGCCTCCGCCCTGCCCTACGTCACGGCGGCCATCGGACCGCTGCTGCCGGGCTCGGCGACGTACTACGGACTGCTGTCGATCGCCGAGAACCGGCTGGACGCGGGGCTGGCCTCGCTCGTCAACGCCGCCGCCATCGCCCTGGCCATCGCGATCGGGGTGAACCTGGGGTCGGAGGTCTCCCGGCTCTTCATGCGGATCCCGGGCGCGCAGAGCGCCGCCAAACGCCGGGCGGCCAAGCGCACCCGCGGCTTCTGAGCCCCGCGGGCCGTTCCCCGCGGGCCCGTCCCCGGGTACGCGAACGCCCCGGGGACAGCTGGTCTCCGGGGCGTACGAGGGGCCGTGGCGGGCCGTCTAGCGCTTGGCGTGCCGCCCGCGCTGGCCGGGGGCCTGCGGATCCTCCGGGGCGCCGTACGGGGCAGCGGGGGCGCCGTACGGAGCCGCGGGGGTGCCGTACGGAGCCGCGGGGGCCTGCGCGGCGGCCTTCGCCTTCTCCTTGCGGGACTTCATCACCTCGAAGATCACCGGGATGACGGAGATCAGCACGATGCCGATGAAGATCGGCTCGACGTTGTTCTTGATGACCTCGAACTGGCCGAGCTGGTAGCCGAGGCAGGTGACGCCCGCGCCCCAGGCGATGCCGCCGATGACGTTGAAGGTCAGGAAGGTCCGGTACCTCATCGCGCCGGCGCCCGCGACCATCGGGGCGAAGGTGCGGATGATCGGCACGAAACGGGCCAGCACGATCGCCTTGGGGCCGTGCTTCTCCATGAACTCGTGCGCGGCGTCCAGGTTCTCGCGCTTGAAGACCTTGCTGTTCGGCCGGTTGAAGAGCTTCGGGCCGAAGAACTTGCCGATCAGGTAGCCCACCTGGTCGCCGAGGATCGCGGCGGCCACGATCAGCGCGCAGACCACCCACAGCGGCTGGCTGATGTCACCGCTCGCGGCGAACAGGCCCGCCGTGAAGAGCAGGGAGTCGCCGGGCAGGAACGCGAAGAGGCCGGACTCCGCGAAGACGATGACCAGGATGCCGATCAGGCCGAAATGCCCGATCAGGTACTCCGGGGACAGCCACTCAGGGCCGAGCGCAAGCGTGTACACGAGTTCCGGGCTCTCCTGGATCAGGGGGGTGTCGGCGGTGGGGGGCGACAAGAAGCTGGTCTCAATTATCAACGCACACGACCCCCGCCGGGTTCCAGGCCCGGAGGGGGTCGTGTGAGCGAGATCGCGGCCACCGCACGGCGACGGGGCGGTTACACCTTGCGCACGGCGTTGGCCGTGATCGCGTCCCTCAGGTGCTCCGCGAGGCCCGGCCGCATCGCGTCGTAGAAGGCCTTGAAGCGCTCGTCCGAGACGTACATGTCGCCGAGGCAGGTGTGCATCTCGTACGGGCAGTCGTAGAACCACCGCGTGATGTGCAGGCGGTGCTCCTCGGCCATGTCCATCGCGGCCCCGCCCTCGGAGGGCTCACCGGACTCCATCAGCGCGGCGTACCGGGCGCTCCAGTCGGCGACCTCGTCCTGCATCCGCTGCCAGTCGGCCTTGGTGTACGAGGCGGCCCGGCGCTGCGACTCGGCGTAGGAGTCGGTGTGGCCCCAGCGCTGCTCCGCCTCCTCCCGGTACTGCTCGGGGTCCTTGGCCCCGAAGACCTCGAACCTCTCCTCGGGCGTGAGGTTGATGCCCATCTTCTTCGCCTCCATGGCGTGCTCAACGGCCTTGGCCATCTGCTGGAGCCGGGCGATCCGTTCGGTCAGGAGGGCGTGCTGCCGGCGCAGGTGCTCCCTCGGGTCCGATTCCGGATCGTCCAGCAGGACCGCGACCTCTTCGAGCGGGAAGCCGAGCTCCCGGTAGAACAGGATCCGCTGCAGCCGGTCGAGGTCGGCGTCGTCGTACCGCCGGTGCCCCGCCCCGCTGCGCCCGCTCGGGGAGAGCAGGCCGATCTCGTCGTAGTGGTGCAGGGTGCGCACCGTCACTCCGGCGAAACCGGCGACCTGGCCCACGGAGTAGCCCATCTTTCCGCTCCTCTGGTTGGGTACGCCCTCCACTGTGGGTCCTCACGCCGCGTGAGGTGCAAGTCCGTTCGCGGACGGACCGGCTAGCCCATCGCCTTCGTGCCGTCCAGGGACTCCCGGATGATGTCCGCGTGGCCCGCGTGCCGGGCGAACTCGCGCACCAGGTGCAGCAGCATCCAGCGGACCGAGACCTCGGCGTCGGGGAACCAGGGCGCCGGCGGGAGCGGGAACGAGTCGTCCAGGCTGGGCACGGACGCGACGAAGGCGTCCGTCTCCTCCTTGACCCCGTCCCAGAAGGCGAGCGCCGAGGCGGTGGTCTCGTCCTCGGTCAGCCGGAAGCCCTCGTGCCAGTCCTGCGGGGCCCGCCCGTGCTCGTTCGGCTTGCCCTGGGCCATCCGCAGCCAGTTCAGTTCCACCTCGGCCGCGTGCTTGACCAGCCCGGACAACGACAGCTCGCTCACGGTGGGACGGCTCGCGGCCTGCTCCTCCGTCAGCCCGCGGGCCGCCTGCCGCAGCGCCTCGCGCTGGTTCTCGACGAAGAGGAGGAGCGTCCCGCGCTCGTCGCCGGGGATCTCTTCGGTGGGGTGAGCCATGACCGACCGCCTTTTCCGTGCGGGGCGCTTCCCGCGTCGCTCGTCTTTCCTGCTGACGGCAACCACGCTACGGAGCAATGCGGTCAGGGAGTGTCCTCTATGGGGCCCTAGAACGGAAAGTTCGTCCGGCCGTGCTGCACCGAGATCCACTTCTGGGTGGTGAAGGCCTCCACCGTGGCCTCGCCGCCGAGGCGGCCCAGGCCCGAGGCCTTCTCGCCGCCGAAGGCGGTCAGCGGCTCGTCGCCGATGGTGGAGTCGTTGACGTGGATCATTCCGGTCTCGATGCGCTGCGCGAAGCGGACACCGCGCTCGACGTCCCGCGTGTGCACGGCCCCGCTCAGCCCGTAGGGGGTGGCGTTGGTCATGCGCACGGCCTCCTCCTCGCCGTCGAAGACCACCAGCAGGGCCACGGGGCCGAAGATCTCCTGGCCCAGCAGGGGGGAGTCCTCGGGGAGTCCGGCCAGGACGGTCGGTTCGACGAGGTTGCCGCGCGTAGACCCGCGGACGAGCGCCCGGGCGCCCGACTCGACGGCGCGGTCCACGAGCGCGGTCAGGGCGTCGGCCTGGAAGGAGTTGATCAGCGGGCCGATGTGGGTGTCGGCCTCGCGGGGGTCGCCGGTCTTCAGGGCGCGGACCCGGGCGGTGAACTTCTCCGTGAACTCCTCGGCCACGGAGGCGTCGACGAGGATCCGGTTGGCGGCCATGCAGACCTGGCCCTGGAAGACGAAGCGGCTGAAGACGGCCGCGTCCACCGCGTAGTCGACGTCGGCGTCGTCGAGGACGACGAGGGCGCTGTTGCCGCTCAGTTCCAGGACGGTCCGCTTGAAGTGGCGGGCGGCGACGGCGCCGACGTGGCGGCCGGTGCGGTCGGACCCGGCGAAGGAGATGACCTTCGGGACGGGGTGGGTGAGTATCGCGTCGCCTATCTCGGCGATGTCGGTGACCAGGACGTTGAGGAGTCCGGCGGGCAGCCCCGCGTCCTCGAAGATCTTGGCGATGATCCCGCCGCCCGCGACCGGGGCGTTCTGGTTCGGCTTGATCAGGACGGCGTTGCCCAGCGCCAGCGCCGGGGCGACCGACTTCAGGGTGACCAGGAAGGGGAAGTTGAAGGGGCTGATCACGGCGACGACCCCGACCGGGAGGCGCTGGACCCGGTTCTCCTTGCCCACGACCGGTGAGGGCAGGATGCGGCCCTCGGGACGGACGGCCAGCTGGATCGCCTCGCGCAGGAACTCCATCGCGAGGTGGACCTCGTACTCGGCCTTGGGACGGGTCCCGCCGAGCTCGTCGATCATCGCCTCGACGATCTCCTTGTGGCGTTCCTCGGTGATGCGCAGGGCGCGTTCGAGGACGGCGCGTCTCGCGTAGGGGGTGGCGGCCGCCCAGTCGCGCTGGGCCCGCTCGGCCGCGCGGTAGGCCCGGTCCACCTGCTCGACGGTGGCCACCGTGATGGCCGCGAGCTTCTCCCCGTTGTACGGGTTGACGTCGATGATGTCCCACGAACCGGTGCCGGCCAGCCATTCGCCGTCGATGTACTGGTGAGCCAGGTCGGTGAATATCGACATGCCATCCCTTACTGCGAGCGCGCACCCGTGCGCTGCACCGGAGACCGATCGGTCAGTCATGCACTGATCAGACGTCATAGTACGTGCGGATCAAGACAGTTGGAGCAGTCCACGCAGGAGATCACGCGTCTTGTCAGGGTCTGGACAATCAGCCTGAAGCCGCTCCATCGCCCGCGAGTACTGCCCCACTTCCTCTTCTTTGTCCAGGTAGAGGGCACTGGTGAGCTGTTCCAGATAGACGATGTCCTGCAGGTCGGACTCGGGGAAGCGCAGCAGGGTGAAGGCTCCGCTCTCACCCGCGTGCCCGCCGAAGGAGAAGGGCATCACCTGGAGGTGCACGTTGGGCCGCTGGCTGATCTCGATCAGGTGTTCCAACTGCCCGCGCATCACGTCGCGGTCGCCGTAGGGGCGGCGCAGCGCGGCCTCGTCGAGGACGGCGTGGAAGACCGGCGCGTTCTCGGAGACCAGGACCTTCTGGCGCTCCAGGCGCAGCGCCACGCGGCGGTCGATCTCGGCGGAGCCCGCGCCGGGCATGCCGCGCTGGACGACGGCGTGTGCGTACGCCTCCGTCTGGAGCAGGCCGTGGATGAACTGCACCTCGTAGATGCGGATGAGGGAGGCCGCGCCCTCCAGTCCGATGTACGTCTGGAACCACCCGGGCAGCACGTCGCCGTAACTGTGCCACCAGCCCGCCGCGTTGGCCTCCCGGACCAGCCCCAGCAGGGACTCGCGCTCCGCGCCGTCCGTGACCCCGTAGAGCGTCAGGAGGTCTTCGACGTCCCTGGCCTTGAAGCTCACCCTTCCCAACTCCAAGCGGCTGATCTTCGATTCGGATGCGCGGATCGAGTAGCCGGCCGCCTCACGGGTGATGCCGCGGGATTCTCGGAGTCTCCTGAGCTGTGAGCCCAGGAGGATGCGGCGCACCACGGAACCGCTGGCTTCTGCGGTCACTAGTCCTGCCCTCCCCATCGCAATGTCTGCGCGTGTGCGTCGTGGGCCCCCGTACCCCGGGGCGAGAGTCTGCCACCAAAACGCATCGGACCGTACTCGTTCTGTAACGGAATCCGTCGTCCCGGAAAAGAAGTCCGTAAGTATGCGTAGGAAGAAATGAGCAAGAACCGTCACGGGAGTGGACAGGTCCGGCGCGTGCACGTGCATCTGCCCTTGCATCCGGCTTCGCCATTCGGAACGATGGTGCCGCGCACCTGCGTGCTCTTCGCGCCGGCGCCGGACCCACCCCGCAGTTCTCTTCGGACAAAGCCGCCGCGCCGTCCGCGAATCCCGGGAGTGCCTCGCATGGGGACGAATGGATCGACCGTGCTAGAGCCGTTACGGCAGGGGCTGCCCCCGGTCGACCCCACGGCTGTCTCCGGGTCCGCCTCCTGCGCCCTGCCCGCCCGCTTCGAGGCGGTGCGCGGCGCCCGTTCGTTCACCCGGTCCACCCTGTCCCAGTGGGACCTGGACGACCGCTTCGACGACGTCTCCCTGGTCGTGTCCGAACTCGTCACCAACGCGCTGCGGCACGCCCTGCCCGACGACGCGCGCGGCTGCGCCGGGGAGCCCGAGGGCTCGGTGCGGCTGCACCTGATGCGGTGGAGCACCCGGCTGGTGTGCGCGGTGCGCGACCCCAGCGAGGAGCGGCCGGGCGGCGCGTTCGCACCGGAGCGGACGGACGAGAACTGTGACCTGGAGTCCGGGCGCGGGCTGTTCCTCGTGGACGCCTACAGCGACAACTGGGGCTGGCACCCGCTCGCGGGCAGGCTGACCGGCAAGGTCGTCTGGGCGCTCTTCATGCTCCAGGACTGACCCTCCCGACGGGTCCGCGCCGCCGGGGAATACAACGTCACAAACGGGACAACTGGCCGGGGTTGATCGTTTCGATCAGTCCCGGCCAGTGCACGTGCATGGCTCGATCGAGTGCGCTGTTCCATCAGCCGATCAGATGATCGAACTCCCCGTCCTTGACGCCCAGCAGGAGCGCCTCGATCTCGGCCGGCGTGTACACGAGCGCCGGGCCGTCGGGAAAGCGCGAATTGCGCATGGCGACGTCGCCGCCGGGCAGTTTGGCGAACTCCACGCAGGATCCCTGCGAGTTGCTGTGTCTGCTCTTCTGCCAGGTCAGCTCATACAAGGAAGCGAGTTCTGCAGCTGCCATCCCGTTGTACGCGTGGTCCACAGGAAGCCCCCGATAGTGCAGATGTCAACTCCACCGGATCATAGCTGTGTTCATCAGCGCATGCATGGGCAGATGCACGTGCACGGGCGGTGCCGCACCGGTCACTGTTGATCACTTTTTACGGGCGGAGCGCCTCGGACACCTCGTCCAGCGCCTCCAGGAGCTGCTCCCCGGCCCCGCGCAGAACGGCTGTTTCCGGGGCGTTCCCGTCGGGCAGCAGTCCGCGGACCCCTTCCCACTCCGGGACCCGCCGCTCCCGCACCGCCTTCGCCCCCGCCTCGGTCGCCTCGCGCAGGGCCCGCGCCAGCTCCGCCGCCCCCGGCACCGGGGCGTGGGTCCGGTCCGGCAGGTGGGCCTCCCACAGCATGGCGTGGCGGCCCAGCGCCGCCAGGGCGTCCCCCGCCCCGTCGGCGGCCGCACGGGACAGCCCCCGGTGCCGCACCGGCTCCCCCGCCGCCCGCACGAGCGCCTCCTGCCAGGCGATCCGGGCGTCCCGGGACGCCAGCAGCGCCTCCCGCACGTCGGCCCGCCGGGCCCCGGCCGGATCGGCGTACTGCCCGAGCACGGCGGCCGCGTACCGTCCTACGGCCGCCAGCCAGTCGGCGAGGCGCGTCCGCAGCCGCGGGGTCTCCCAGGCGGGGTAGACGGCGTACGCCACCATCGCCAGGACCCCGCCGATCAGGGTGAGGGCGATCCGGTCGGGGACGGTCTGGTCCCAGCGGGCGCCGCCCATGCCGAGCAGGAAGACCACGTAGGCCGACACGAAGACCTGCGCGACGGCGTACCCGGTGCGCATCAGGGCGTACATCAGGCCCGCGCTGACCACCGCGAGCGCGCCCGACAGGTACATCCCCGGCTGCGCCAGCTGCACGATCGCCGTCGCGACGGAGACCCCGACCAGGGTGCCGCCGAACCGGGCCACGGCCCGCGACCAGGTCTGGGTGAAGTCGGGCCGCATCACCATCACCGCTGTCATCGGTGCCCAGTAGGCGTGCCCGAACGGCAGCGCGTTCCCGATCAGGTACCCCGCGCAGACCGCCGCCGTGACCCGCACGGCGTGCCGCAGGACCGGCGACCCCGGACGCAGTTCGGCGCGTACGGCCCTCCCCACCAGCGGCACCAGCTCCGGCAGCGTGGGCCGCAGCATCGACTCGGCCGGGTCGGCGATCCGCCCGGACCCCGGCCCCGACCCCGGCCCGGCCGTCTCCAGGACGTCCTCCAGCAGCGCGGCCAGCCGCCGCGCGGCCCGCAGCGGCGCGCCCCCGAGCAGGTCGGGCAGGTCGGGGGCCTTGAGCACGGACAGGGCCGGCGCGGGCAGCCGTACGGGGTCCCCGTGGCGGATCGCGTGCGCGGCGGCGTCCAGCACGGTCCCGGCGGCGGCGAGCAGCTCCCGCACCCGTTCCCGGGCCGGGCCCTGCGCGGGTGCCCCGACGGCCGGGTCGGCGAGCGAGGCCAGCACGGGCCGGATCCGCTCGGCCAGGCCCCGCGCCCCGTGCAGCTCGGCCGGCCGCCGCCGGGCCTGCCGGACGGTGACGGCGGCGGCGTCCCGGGCCTTCATCAGCGGCACGGGGTCGAAGGAGGCGGCGGGGTCCTGCCGCAGCCGGCGGGCGTAGTCGGCCTCGGCGGCGAGCGCGTCGGCCAGGGCGTCGCGCCGGTCGCCCCAGCGGCGGACCGGGAACAGCACGATCAGCAGCGCCTGGACCACCCCTCCGGCGGCGATCACCGCGGCGTGCCCGGCGGCCTGCGCGACGGAGGTCGGCAGGGTGACGGTGACCAGCATGATCGCGACGTTGCCGGAGGCGATGATCCCGGCGGTGGGCCCGGCCGCCCACAGCAGCCCCGTCACGAAGGTCCAGACGGCGAGCAGGAGCAGGAAGAGCCCGGTGGCGGAGGAGCCGACCAGGTAGCCGACGAAGGTGGAGACGGCCAGGGTCAGCCCCGAGGCGAGGGCGAGCACCGGGCGCGGGCGCCAGCTCTGCTGGAGGGTGGCGATGGCGGCCGTGAAGGCGCCGAACGCGGAACTGGCGGCCGCCCCGGGCCCCAGGAAGGCCAGCCCGAAGCCGATGACGAGCGCGAGCCCGGCGGCGGCGCGGACCGCGACGAGGGGCTCCAGCCGGGTCCGTTCCACCGTCATGCCCGAGCGGGCGGTGTCCTTCAGCGCCCGGAGCCAGCTCATGGCGTCGAGCGTAGCCGTTTTCAGGGTTTCTTCAGGGTTTCTTCAGGTTTGTGCGCAGCCCTTGCCCCGCTGTTCCATGGGACGGATCATCAACCGGCCGAAGTCACGGTCCGGCCGTCGTCCGAAAGGTGGGTACGCACATGCTCCGCAATGGCCTTGAGCCCTGGCACCTGATCATCGTCCTGGTGGTGTGCCTGCTGGTGTTCGGCTCGAAGAAGCTGCCCGACATGGCCCGTTCCCTGGGGAAGTCGGCGCGCATCCTGAAGTCGGAGGCCCGGGCGATGCGCACCGAGGACGGCGCCCGCCCGGAGCCCCGCCCGGAGACCCCGGCCGCCTAGGGAGGTCCCAGCCGGCCAGCCTGCCGGCCCGTCGTCCGCGCAGCCCCGTCCGTCCGGCTACGGAAGCGAGGGCCGCCGCCCCGCGCCCACGTGCGCGGCGTCGGCGGCCGCCGTGCCGTCCTCCCAGCCCGCGTGGTCGGTGGCGCCGCGCAGCCGGGTCGTCGTGGTCCGGGGGAACATCTCGTCGGCCCGCGAGGTGACGGCGACGTCCCGGGCCACCAGGGCGGGCAGGTTGTCCGCCGCCTCGGTGGCCGTGTGCTCGGCGGTCTCCGCCAGACGGCGGCCGAGCCGGCTGGCGTAGGCGAGCAGGAAGGACTGCCGGAAGGTCTTGGTCCGTTTGCGCCCGCCGGCCCGCTGCGCCGCTTCGGCCCGGGTCATCGCCGCCGTCCCCTGCACGAGCAGCGAGGTGTGGAGCAGTTCCACCGCTTCCAGGTCGCTCTCGAAGCCGACCACCGTGGAGAACTCGAAGCCGCTGTTCCACACCGCCCGGCAGCGGTTGGCGGTGGCCACCGCGTCCAGCAGCACCGCCTTGGCCTCCTCGTACGGGGGCTCCACCCCGATCCGGCAGGCCCCCGGGACCTGCGCCGGGCCGCCGCCGCGCGCGGCCAGCAGCGCCTCGTCCACCGTGTGGCGGGCCATCAGCTCCTGCGCCTTCGCGCTGAGGGCCTCGGCCTCCTCCGGGTACGTCGTCGCCTCGGCCTTCGCGAGCAGCGCCCGGATCCGCCCCAGCATCCGCGGCTCGATGTGCGCGTGCGTCTGCTCGGTGAGGTCGCCGGGGAGCGGGCCGACCGGCTCGATCGACGGCAGCCGCACCAGCAGCCGCAGCACCTCCAGGACGGCGGTGGCCAGGGTGAACCGGTCCGCCTTGGCGCGCCGCGCGAGCTGTTCGGCGTACGCCCCGTCCTCGTCCCACCAGACCTCGGCGTCGGTCCACCGCTCCGGGAGGCGTGCGTAGCGGCGCGCCTCGGCGGCCACCAGGTCGGCGGTGATCCGCAGGTGGAGCTCGTCCAGGTCGCGGCGGACCAGCCGCAGCACGTCGGCGGGCTGCCAGCCCCGCTCCCAGGCCTGCCGTACGTACGCCTCCCCGCGCGCGAGCAGCTCGCGCCCGACCCCGCCCCACCGCGCGGGCTCGGCGGCGAGCACGGAGGCGCCCGTGTCCAGCCCGGCGTCGTCCTGGGCGTAGAGGGCGGCGGCGAAGGCCCGGTCAACGGTTGCGGCGAACTCACTCACCCCTTCAGCTTGACATGCCCCCCGCGCCCGGCCGGTCCGCTCCCGGCGCGCGCGGCCCCGCCCCCGCGGCCCGGCCGCGCCGGGAAGGCCCTTGTCAGACCCCGGTGGGACACTCGCACCCGTGAGCGACGCACCCGGCCCCTGGGCCCTCGCCGAAGACGGCGACGGCTGGTGGCACGCCGCGCCCGTGCCGCCCGCCACCGGCCCCCGTCTGCGCGTCCGCGACCCCGCCGAGGCCGTCCGGGCCGCCCCCGCCGCGACCCGCTGGATCTGGCGGTCCACCGCCGCCGTCTACCCCCGCCTGCTCGCCGCCGGCGTCCGTGTCGAGCGCTGCTACGACGTCGAGGACGCCGAGCTGCTGCTCCTCGGCCACGAGGGCCGCTTCGGCGAGCCCCGCTCCGCGGCCGCCGCCTGGGCGCGCCTCAACGACGCGCCCGTCCCCGCCGACCCCCCGCAGCGCGCCGCCGAGCCCGGCACCCAGGACTCCCTCTTCGACCCGCGGCCCGCCGTCCCCGTCTCCCTCGACGCCCTGCTCGCCGTCCACGCCGACCAGGCGCGCCGCCTCGCCGCGACCGCCCACCCCGACCGGATGCGGCTGCTCACCACCTCCGAGTCGGCCGCGTTCCTGATCGCCGCCGAGATGCACCGGGCCGGCCTGCCCTGGCGGGCCGACGTCCACCGCGCCCTGCTGACCGAGCTGCTCGGCGAGCGCTACGCGGGCCGCGGCGAGCCCCGCCGCCTCGCCGCGCTCGCCGACGAGGTCTCCGCCGCGTTCGGCCGCCGCGTGCGCCCCGACCTGCCGGCCGACGTCATCAAGGCGTTCGCGGAGGCCGGGATCACACTGCGTTCCACCCGCCGCTGGGAGATCCAGGAGCTCGCGCATCCGGCCGTGGAACCGCTGATCGCCTACAAGAAGCTGTACCGGATCTACACCGCCCACGGCTGGTCCTGGCTGGCCGACTGGGTCCACGACGGCCGTTTCCGCCCCGAGTTCCTCCCCGGCGGCACCCTCACCGGCCGCTGGGTCACCAACGGCGGCGGGGCCCTGCAGATCCCGAAGGTGATCCGGCGGGCGGTCGTCGCCGATCCCGGCTGGCGGCTGGTCGTGGCCGACGCCGACCAGATGGAGCCGCGCGTCCTCGCCGCGATCTCCCGCGACCCGGCCTTCATGGAGGTGGCGGGCCGCGCCGAGGACCTCTACGCGGCCGTATCCCGCCGGGGCTTCTCCGGCGACCGCGAGCAGGCCAAGATCGCCGTCCTCGGCGCGGTCTACGGGCAGACCTCCGGCGACGGCCTGAAGAACCTGGCCGCGCTGCGCCGCCGGTTCCCGCGGGCGGTGGCCTGCGTGGACGAGGCCGCGCGGGCGGGCGAGGAGGGCCGGCTGGTGCGGACCTGGCTCGGCCGGACCTGTCCGCCGCCCGTGACCGCCGCCGAGGACGACGGGGGCGAGGCGGGACTCCCCCAGGACTCCGGGAGCCTCCCGGACGGCACCGGCCGCCCGGACCGCGGGAGCCGCCCGGACGGCTGGACGCCGAGCTACGCCTCCGCCGACACCCGCGCCCGGGGCCGCTTCACCCGCAACTTCGTCGTCCAGGGCAGCGCCGCCGACTGGGCCCTGCTGATGCTCGCCGCGCTGCGCCAGTCCCTCGCCTCGGCGGGGATGCGCGCGGAGCTGGTGTTCTTCCAGCACGACGAGGTGATCGTGCACTGTCCCGCCGAGGAGGCGCCGGCCGTCGCCGAGGCGATCCGGGCCGCCGCCGACCGGGCGGGCCGCCTCACCTTCGGCGACACCCCGGTCCGCTTCCCTTTCACCACCGCGGTCGTGGAGTGCTACGCCGACGCGAAATGACCCGTTTCCGACCGGGGCGGCGGCGCCGCGAACTCGTACAGCCCCTGCGCGGCCCGAGGTCCCTCAGTGGCCCGTGACGGGCTGCGGGGGCAGCCTGAAGAGGTGCTGGGGTGTGACGACCCGGGTGATGGCCTCACCGAACAGGGCACTGGGCTCGGCGCCGTCGGAGTCGGTGTCCGTGTTGAGCAGGACGACCAGGGTGGCCTGCTCCTGGGGCAGGTACACGGTCAGCGACTGGTAGCCGGGCAGGGATCCGTTGTGGCCGATCCAGCCCTCGACGTTGAAGATGCCCAGGCCGTAGCCGGTGTCCGGGAGGTCACCGGCCGGGCTCACCTTCAGCCGCTCGGCCTGGGTGGCGGGGGTCAGCAGGGTGCCGGTGGCCAGGGTCTTCGCCCAGCTCCGCAGGTCGGGGAGGTCGGAGATCATCGCTCCGGCAGCCCAGCCCCAGGAGGGGTTCCAGTCGGTGGCGTCCCCGGTCTTCCCGTTGGCGGTCTGGTCCGTGTAGCCGTGCGCGTGCGGACTTGGGAACTCCGCGCCGGTCGGGAAGAGGGTGTGCGTCAGCCGGGCGGGCTTGACCACCTGCTGGTCGATGTAGTCGGCGAGCCTCTTCCCGGTCACCTTCTCCACCACCAGCCCCAGCAGGATCAGGTTGGTGTTGGAGTACTCGAACCTGGCGTTCGGCGCGAAGTCCACGGGGTGCCCGAAGGAGTACGCGAGGAGCTCCCGCGGCGTGAAGTTCCGCCGGGGGTTGCTCGTCAGGGCCTTGAAGAACCCTTCGTCCTCGGAGTAGTTGAACAGCCCGCTGCGCATGCCGGCCAGCTCGCGCAGGGTGATCCGGTCGCCGTTCGGGACGCCCGCGACGTACCTGCCGATGGGGTCGTCCAGGCCCACCTTGCCCTGGTCGACCAGTCTCAGCAGGGCCGTCACCGTGAAGGTCTTCGTCTCGCTGCCGATCCGCATGTTCAGACCGGGTGTCATGGGCGTTCCGGTCGCCTTGTCGGCGACGCCGAAGGCCCGTACGTACTCGCCCTTGCCGGGGGCGGAGAGGGCCACGATGACCCCGGGGACCCTGGCCTCCCGCAGCACCTTCAGCACGGCCGCGTCCAGCCGCGCCGCCACCTCGGGGGTGAGCTTCGGCAACCCGTCGGCCGCGGGGGTCGGCGAGGGCGTGGCAGCCGGTGTCGCCGCGGGGGCCGCCGCCACCGCCGGGGGCGCGTCCGCGTACCGCGCGTAGCCCGCTCCGACGCCGACCGGCACCACCACCAGACCCGCCGCGGCGGCCGCGACCGCCGCGCTGCGCCACCGTGTCGTCATGCCCGGCCTCCTGCCCGTGCGCCGCCGCCCCTCCCCCACGCTAGCCCCGCCCTCGCGGCCCCAGCGACCGCAGGGGCGGCGGGACCGGGAAGGGGAAGGGGCCGGGGAAGGAGGGGGCGAGGCCGGGGCGGGCGGGCCGCGGGCCGGGATCAGTCGATCACGATCTCCGTCTCGAAACGGGTCCCCAGGGCCCGCAGGCGCCGCTCGCACTCCTGCCGGGTCGGCGCCGAGAGCACCGCCGCGGCCAGGAAGTCCGAGGAGAGGGCGGCCTCGGCGAGGACCTCCCCCGGCTCGGCGAAGACCCCGTAGAACCGCACCCAGGGCTCCTCCGGGATCACCGGGATGGCGCGGACCGTGCCGGGCCGCTTCATCATCAGGACCTGCCCGGCCATGCGGACCGGCTGCAGCCGCCCGCCCTCCGGCCCGGCCGGGAGCCCCGCCAGGGCCGGCAGGGGCAGTCCCGTGTGGGCCCGCGCCGCCAGTTCCACGGGGTGCACCTCGAACACCGCGTCCAGCACGTCCCGGACGCGCGCCCCCGCCGGCCGGGCGGCGACCTCGCAGACCACGAGGCGGTCGTCGGGCGTGTGGAAGACCTCCGCGTGGAAGGCATGGTCCGCCGGCCCGCCCAGCGCCCCGAGGGCCTCCTCGGCCAGCGCCAGCAGGCGCGGTGTCAGCGGGTCCGAGGGGTCCAGGGTGAGGTCCACCCGGGCACCGGGATCGGCCTGGAAGGAGGCGAGGTCGTACTGGTACTGCGAGGGCCAGGCCATGACGGTGCGTCCGTCCACGACCACCCCGTCCACGTGGCACATCCGGCCCGGTACGTACGCCTCCACCAGGAGGTCCTCACGGGGACCGGCGGCGGGCGCGTAGGCCTCGGCCAGGTACTCCTCCAGTTCCCCGGCGGTCCCCACGATCCGCAGCCCGACGGAGCCGAAACCGTCGCGGGCCTTGAAGACCACCGGCAGGCCGTGCTCCTCCGTGAAGGCCCGCGCCCCGTCCGCCGTGGCGGGCAGCGCGTACGGGGCGGCCTCGATGCCGGCCGCCCGCAGCCGCTCCTTCATCAGGACCTTGTCCCGGAAGGGCAGGACCCCGTCGGGCAGCTGGCCGGGCAGGCCGAACTTCTCCCGCAGCCGGGCCGCCCGGAGCAGGTCCGCCTCGTGGAACGCGATGACGTGGGTGACCTCGTACGCGTGGGCCAGGTCCTCGGCCAGCCGGTCGAGCCGCTCCTCGTCGTCGAAGCTGTCGAGGACCTCCAGCCGGCGGTAGCCCCCGGGGCCGTCCGGGACCCGCTCGCCGCCCCCTTCGATCCGGTCGCGGGCCGCGATCAGCACGACGCCGCCGTCGAGTTCGGCCAGCCACCGGTCGTACGGGAACGGGTCCAGCGGGAAGCGGTGCAGGACGAGCGCGGTCACGCCGCCGCCCCGGCGAGGGCGGCGGCCGGGTCCTGCGCGGCCCCGGCGACCGGGTCGACGTCGATGCGGATCTGCGCGGTGAGCCGCTCGCAGAGGGCGATCGCCGCGTCGGTGTCGGCCGCCGTCACGGCGGCGAAGCCGAGCCGGTCCCAGTTGTCGCGCAGCGGGCGCACCGGGTCGCCGGGACGTACGGAGACCTCCACGGCCAGCACGTCGGCGCGGGCGGCGACCTCCTCCACGCCCGACACGGCGGTGACCGTCCCCGGGTCGCGGAGCACGAAGCGGGTGCAGGCCCCGGCGCGGGCCGCCGGGGGCCCGGCCAGCGGCTCGACGAGGCCCAGGGGCCAGGCCATCCCGTAGCCCATGAGGTCGATCCCGTAGGCGGCCTCGACGAGTTCGTTGATGTGGCCGCCGCCCACCCGGTTGTGGGACTCGATGACGACCGGGCCGCGGGATCCGAGGCGCAGCTCGGTGTGGCTCGGCCCGTCGGTCACGCCCATCGTGTCGAGGAAGTCCGCGACCGCGGCCGTGATCCGGGCGTGGTCCCCCGGTGCGAGCCGGGCGGGCAGGGCGTGGCCCAGCTCCGCGAAGTGCGTGTCGTCGACGAGCTTCTCCGTCACGGCGACCACCACGTGGCGGCCGGCGAAGCTGAGGGCCTCCACGCTGAACTCGGGGCCGTCGAGGTAGGACTCCATCAGGAACTCGTTCACCGTGTACAGGGTCGAGCCGCGGTCGGTGCGCCGGCCGCGCAGCTCCTCGATCCTCTCCCACACCGCGTCGAGCTCCCCGGCGCCGTTCACCCTGATCAGGCCGAAGCTCGCGGTGGCGTCGGTGGGCTTGACGATGAACGGGAAGCCGGCCCGCCCGGCGAAGGCGTCCAGGGACTCTCGGTCGGTGACCCGGTCCCAGTGGATCGACAGCCGCCCGTGGTCGCTCAGGTGCTGCCGCATCAGGTACTTGTTGCGCATGCGGCGGCTGACCTCGGGGCGGGTGCCGGGGAAGCCGAAGTGGTCGTTCAGCCGGGCCGCCATGTCCAGGCCGCCCTCGGTGAGCGAGACGACGGTGTCGAAGTCCCAGACCTCGCGGGCGGCGTCGGCGAGCGGCCGTACGGTCGCCCAGTCGGTGTAGTCGATCATCAGGAGGACGTCGGCCAGCCCGGTCTGGAAGGCGTTGACCTTGTCGGGGTGCTGGAGCAGGACCACGCGTACGCCCAGGTCCTTGGCCCGTTCGAGGTGCTGGTCGGTACCGCCGACGAGCAGCACGGTCCGGTCGCCGGGGGCGGCGCTCGGAGCGGGGGCGGGCGCGGTCTGCGCGGTCGGCGCGGTCATCACAGGGCTTCCTTCGGGGTGGGGGTGGTCCGGGCGCGCAGTGCCGCGTGGGCCGCGGCGATGCGCTCGGCGGCCTCCGCGGGGCTCGGGGCGTCGACGACGGCGTAGCCGTGGCGGGTGCCGGAATCGGTGGTGAGCGGGAGGACGTCACCGGGTCCGTACGGGAAGTGCACGGCGTGCACGTGGTCGAGGGCCCTGAGCTCGTCCAGGCCTTCGACGGACTCCAGCCGTCCCGCGGGCAGCCGGAAGAAGCCGACGGAGGCGTACCGGTGGGCGGCGGGCGCCCGCACGTCCTCCCCGGCCAGCCCGCGGAAGATCGCGGCCTCCAGGTCGAAGCCGGTGGCCACCTCCACCAGGAGCGGGATCCGGTCGCCTCCGAGCCGGGCCTGGGACTCCACGACGCGCGGCCCGGCCGGAGTGAGGATCACCTCGGTGTGGGCGGGGCCGAAGGCGAAGCCCGAGAGGTCGAGCAGGGCGGTGACGGTGGAGCGGATCGCCTCCGCCCCGGCCGGGTCGAGCGGGGCCGGATGGACGTGCCCGGTCTCGATGAATCCGGGCGGCCCGCTGGTCTGCTTGGCGGTGATCCCGACGACCTGGTGCGCGCCGCCGACGCTCAGGGTCTCCACGCTGAACTCGGGGCCCTCCAGGAACTCCTCGATGATGAAGGGGCCTTCGATGCCGGCGGCCTTGACCCGCTCGGTCCATTCGGCCAGGTCTGTGACGGTGCGCACCAGCGCGACCCCGCGGCTGCCGGCGGAGTTGGTGGGCTTGACCACGGCCGGCAGCCCGAACTCCGCCAGCAGCGGCTCGACTTCCGCGAGGGCGGCGGCCTCCCGGGCGCGGACCACGGAGACGCCGGCCGCGTTGAGGAGGCCGCGCATGGCGTTCTTGTCGTTGAGCAGCCGCACCGAGTCGGCGCTGTTCGGGGACAGGCCCAGCGCCTCCGCCTCGGCGACCACCGGGGCCATGCTCCGCTCGCTGCCCAGGTGCAGTACGTACTGGACCCGGTGTTCCTCGGCGGCGCGGGCCACCAGGGCGCGCAGCGCGGCCTCGTCCTCGAAGTCGGTGAGGAGCAGTTCCTCCGAGTGCGCCGCGACCTGGTCGAGGTAGGCGGCGGTGCGCAGTTTCGGGTCCCAGACCGACCAGACCCGGAAACCGGCCTCGACGGCCTTGCGGACGAGCTGCTCGTACGGCATCACCATCAGGAGCCGGCCGGCGGTGCGGGGGTGGGTCATGACGTGGCTCCGTTCCGGGCAGGCGCGGCGGCCTGCGGGTTCTGGTCCGCGGCGGCGGGGTCCTGCCCGGCAGCGGGGTCCTGCCCGGCGGCGGCCCGGCGGGCCTCGCGCAGCGGCAGCAGGGAGCGGTAGACGAGGACGGCGCCGAGGCCGGCGGCTGCGTAGAGCAGGCTCATGCCGACCGGGGAGAGGAACGCCCCCACGGTCACGCACAGCGAGCCGACGAGCAGGCCGATGCGCGGCACCAGGCCGTAGGCGGCCAGGTACTTGGTGCGGGCGACCGGGTCGACGAGGTCGGCCAGGATGGCCTGCTTGACCGGCACGTTCATGATCTCCCCGAGGGTGAACACGACCGCGCCGGCGATCAGGATCCAGCCGCTGTTGCTGACGGCGAGGACCATGTACCCGGCGGTGAAGACGGCGATGCCCGCGTAGAGCCGGACCCGGTCCGGCAGCCGGCGGAACATGCTGCCCGTGAACAGGGCGAACACGACGACCAGCGCGGTGTTGACCGCCCTCAGGATGCCGAGCATCGCGACCCCGTCCACCGCCGGGAACCAGCGCTCCAGGCCGGCCAGCGCCTGCTCGGGGAACTCGTCCGCGAGCCGGACGGCGATGTAGTAGCCGATCTGGACCTCGACGGCCCGGGTGAGGATCGCGGCACCCACCAGCCGCAGGAACACCCGGTCCCGGGAGACGGCGAGGTAGCCGCGGAGCATCGCCGCGACGCCGGCGGCCTGCTCCTTGGCGGACTCCGGGGCGCTCTCGGCGATCCACCACCGGACGACCAGCGCCGTCGCCGCGGACAGTACGGCCGCGGCGGTCAGCAGCAGGGTGAAGTGGTCGCCGTAGAAGAAGCCGCCGATCAGGGCGCCGGCGGTGAACGCCATGTTGATCGACCAGTAGTTGATCGTGTAGACGAGCGTCCGGGTCTCGGGGGTGGAGACGTCGATCATCATCGCGTCGGCGGCCGGGGTGGCCGCGCTCGCGAGGCAGGTGTTGAGCAGGAAGAGGACGAAGGTCACCGCCCCGGACTGCCACCAGGGCGAGTTGGCCAGGGCGAGCAGCCCGAAGGTGAGGGCCGCGCCGACCTCGCCGGCGACCATCAGCGGCTTGCGGCCGTGGACGTCGGCGAGGTGGCCGCCGAGGAAGTTGCTGGCGATGCCCGCGGCGGCGACCACCATGGTCAGCACGCCGGCCGCGGCCGCCCCGTAGAGCCCGGCGAGGTGGATGACCATCAGCGGCATCAGCATGATGCCGAGCAGCCGCTGGACGAATCCGACGCCGAGCCTGAGCTTGATGTTCGGGTGCAGGTCGCGGACGTTCATGCCGCGGCCCCTTCGCGCCCCCCGCCGGCGGGGCCGGCGCTCTCGGCGGGTACGGGGACGGGCTCGGTGTGCTGGGCGGTCACCGGCATGTCTGGGTTCCTTTGCGAAGGGGGAGGGCGCAGGCCGGCCCCGCGGCGGAGGGGGTCAGGACCGCACGGTCAGCGCGGCGGGCTGTCCGGCGGCGGCCTTTCCGGCGGCCGGCTTCCCGGCGACGTGCTGCTCCGTGACGGGCTTGACCACGCCGTCCCTGGAGGTGGCGGAGCCGGCCGCCGCCTCGTCCTCCTCCCAGAGGCTGAGGTAGCGCTCGCCGGTGTCGGGCAGCACCGTGACGATGGAGGCCCCGATGTAGTCCGGATGGGCGGCCAGCCGGGCGCAGGCGTGCGCGACGGCGCCGGAGGAGACCCCCACGAAGACGCCCTGACGGCGGGCGAGCCCACGGGCGGCGGTCATCGCGTCCTCGTCGGAGACGGTCACCACGCTGTCGATCAGGGCGACGTCGGTGGTCGGGGCCACGAAGCCGCCGTTGAGGCCGGGGATCCGGTGCTGGCCGCCGGTGCCCTGGGAGAGCACGGGCGAGTTCTCCGGCTCGACCGCGACGACCCGGATGGTCGGGTCCTGCTCCTTCAGGTACTTCGCGATGCCCGTCAGGGTCCCGCCCGTGCCCACGCCGCAGACCAGCACGTCGACGCGGCCGGCCGTGTCGGCCCAGATCTCCGGGCCGGTGGTCTCGTAGTGCGCCCGCACGTTGTCGGCGTTCTCGTGCTGGCAGGGGAACCAGGACCCGGGGATCGACGCGTGCAGCTCCTCGGCCTTGGCGATCGCGCCGGAGTACCCCGTGTCGCGCGGGGTCTGCACGACCTCCGCCCCGAGTGCCTTGAGCAGGGCGACCCGCTCGCGGGTGGCGCTGTCGGGCAGCACGATCACGCAGCGGTAGCCGCGGGCGGCGCAGAGCGCGGCCAGCGAGATGCCCGTGTTGCCGGAGGTCGCCTCGATGACGGTGCCGCTGCCGGGCGTGATGTCGCCCCGCGCCTCGGCGGCGCGCAGCATGAACAGGGCGGCCCGGTCCTTGCTGGTGGACATCGGGTTGGCGGACTCCAGCTTGGCCAGCACCTCGGTGCCCGGGGCGGTGTCCTCGAAGCGCAGGCGGATCAGCGGGGTCGACCCGATCAGGTCCTCGATGCTGTCGGCGATGCGGCGGTTCTCACTGCTTTCCACGTCTGGATCCTCACAAGTCGGTTCGTACGGCTGCTGGTTCGGGTGGTCGTACGGACGGCCGTACGCCGGCGGGGCCGGAACGCGGACGGGGCTACCAGGAGCCCGCCGAGGCGGTCACGGCGTACAGGTCCTCCATGGGCTCCGGCTCCTTGCCGACCGCCTTGATCACGGCGGTGGCCGCCAGCACCCGCGCTCCCGGGGGCACGTCCTTGTTGACCAGCGCCTGTGCGCCGATGACGGCGTGCTCGCCGATGGTGACGGGACCCAGCACGGTCGCGTTCGTGCCGAGTACGACGTTGCGGCCCACCACCGGATGGCGGCGCTCGCCCTCGGGGCGGGCGTTGTCGCTCCACCACCCGACGGCGCCCAGCGTCACCTGGTGGTAGATGGTCACGTCGTCCCCGACCACCGCCGTCTCGCCGATCACCACGGCCGCGCCGTGGTCGATGAACACGCGCCGGCCGAGCACGGCACCGGGGTGGATCTCCACGGCGGTGCCGCGGCGGGCGTACCAGGCGATGATCCGCGCGGTCATCCGCATCCCGCGCCGGTGCAGCCGGTGCGCGACCCGGTGCGACCACAGCGCGGGCAGCGCCGCGTGCAGCAGCGCCTCGCGGCGGTTGCGCATGGACGGGTCCCGCGCCACCACCACCTCCAGGTCCTCCTTCATGATCCGGAAGAGCCCTATCCGGTCACCGGCCATCAGACGAGCACCTCGGCCGCGTCGACCGCCGCCAGCACCGCGCCGGTCAGGCTCTCCAGCCGCGCCACGAGCTCCGGGTCGGTGTACCGGCCGTCCTCGGTGGCCTGCCCGCCCGCCCCGGCGACGGCGACCGGCTCGTGCTCCACGACCCGCGCACCGCACCGGGCGAGTACGCCGACCAGCCCGGCCTGCGCGTCGAGGGCGCCGCGCGCTCCGGGGGAGGCACTGGCCACGGCCGTCACCTTCCCGGTCAGCGCGCTCGGGCCGTCGATGCCGCGGGACAGCCAGTCCAGCGCGTTCTTCAGCGCGCCCGGCATCTCGCCGTTGTAGGAGGGGGTGCTGATGAACAGCGCGTCGGCGCCGGCGACCAGCTCCTGGGCCGCGCGCACCGCCGCCGAGGCGCCCGACCGCTCCAGCCCGGCCTCGTAGAACGGCAGGTCCGCCACGGCCAGCGACACGCTCTCGTGCTCACCCGGCAGCCCCGCCAGGATGTGGCGCACCGTCGCCAGCACGGCGCCGTTCACCGAGTCCTGACGGGTACTGCCCGACATCAAAACGATCTTCACCACAGAACTCCTTCGTCCGGGCCCCGGCCGACAGGCCTCCGAGCGGCCCGCGTCCCCCACGCAACGGTGCCAGCCGGTCCCGATGCCGGACTCGAACCCCACTAGGACCCCGGCGGAGACGCGCCCCACCCCCGCTACGCACCCGCCACACACGGGTGCGTCGCCGTGTCCGGCATGCGCTCTCCCACGCCGCGCGGCATCCGGGAACGCGAAAGCCCCAGGTCACGGTGAGTGACCTGGGGCTCGGCCGGAGCCGGCGTCAGGCGGGCGGCGGCGCCGCCGGGCGCGTCGGGGACGGGGGCGGCACGGCGGTGACCTCCGCGCTGAAGGCGACCTCCCCGTCCTGGACGGCATCGATCCGGAAGGCCCCGGGGGCCGCTCCGGGGGACGGGTGGGGGCGGGCCTCGATCCAGCAGGGGGAGTCGAACTCGACGTAGCGGTGGAAGGTGACGTCCATCGACGTGGGCAGCACCGCTCCCCCCGAGGGGCGCACCGCGTGGGCGGCCTGTCGTGCGGCCTCCAGCAGGAGCATGCCGGGGACGTGGTCGACGGGGTGGTCGAAGAGCACGGGGTGGGTGGCGTCCACGCGCAGGGGCCAGCGGCCCGGGGTGTCCGAGCGGCCGAGTACGACGTCGCGGGCGTTCTCCCGGCCCGCCGTCGCGGGGTCGAGCGGGGCGATCGGATCGGGGACCGCGGCGAACACCCGCGCGAGGTCCGCACGGTCCGCGCGGACGCGCCGGTAGACGGCGGGCGCGATGCAGCCGAACCGGGTGTCGGCGACGGCGATCTGCGTGCCGTCGCGGAAGACGGCGATGTCGAGCGCGACCACGGCCGGAATGCCCCGGCGTTCACTGAACTCGGACCCGGTGACCCGCAGTTCCAGCTCGGCGGGGGTGCGCTCGACCTGGAGCGCGTGCGGGTTGAGGGCGTAACTGAACCGCGACCAGCTCAGCTGGTGGCCGAGCGGGGTTCCGTACGCGGTGTGGAGCAGCAGCGGAAAGGTCTGGCGCACGGTCTCGCACAGCATCAGCGGGTCGTGCAGCCCCGCCGTGGCGGTGTAGAAGCTGTGGCTGCGCGGCCACTGGGCCGTGATGGTGAAGGCGTGGGTGCCGGTGCGCTGCCAGCCCGTGAGGAAGACCTCGGAGAGGGCGGCGCGGTGGACGTATTCCCTGGGCACCGTGGTGGTCAGGACCGGCTCTCCGGCGGGTGCCGGCCCATGGGCGGTGACGAGCATGTTCCCCCTTGCGTGCACTTGCGTGCGTGCGTGTGCGGCCCCCGAGCTGACGGTCGACGGAGGCCCCTCTGTAAAATAGAGAATGTTCGTTTTGTTTGTCGAGTGCCGGCGGTGTGATCCATGGCGGAGTTGAAGCAGGACCGTGCGTTGAAGACCCGGGAGGCGATCCTGCGCGCCGCCGCGGAGACGTTCGACGAACTCGGGTTCCACGGCGCCAGCATCAGCATGATCATGGGACGGGCGGGGGTCACCCAGGGCGGCATGTACTTCCACTTCAAGTCGAAGCAGGACCTCGCCCGCTGCGTGATGCTGGCCCAGGGGGACTACGTGCAGCTCCCGCCGGGCGAGGACGGGCTCCAGCGGCTGATCGACATCACCTTCCACGTGGGCCGGGAGCTCCAGCAGAACGTCCTGTTCCGGGCCGGCGTGCGCCTCGCCGTCGAGCAGGGCGAGTTCGGCCTCCAGGACGACACGGCGTACCAGCAGTGGGTGGAGCAGTTCCACGGCCTGCTCCTCGTGGCGCGCGAGCGGGGCGAACTGCGGCCCGGCGTCGACGAACGGGAGTTCGCCCAGGTCCTGGTGGGCGCGTACAGCGGTACTCAGCTGTTCTCGCAGATCGCGACCGGACGCGCGGACCTCCCGCAGCGGATCGCCGCGCTGTGGAAGTACTTCCTGCCGTGCATCGCCACCCCGCGGACACTGGCGCAGTTGCGCGCCACGCCCGAGCCCGACCGGCCCGGGACCTCGTGAGCCCGCTGCGGGTGGTGCTCACCGGTGCGACGGGCTTCATCGGGGCCTCCGTGCTCCGCGAACTCGTCCGCCGACGGGACGTGTCCGTCCGCGCCGTCGGGCGGCGGGCCCCCGAAGCCGGTGCGGGCGGCGGCGCCGAGTGGGTCCCGGCGGACCTCGCGCGGCCCGGGTCCCTGGCCGGCGTGTGCGAGGGCGCGGACGCGCTGCTGCACCTGGCCGGTGTGGTCAGCCCGGACGAGGCCCTGTGCGAGACGGTCAACGTCCGCGGTACGGCCGCCCTGATGGCCGAGGCCGTCCGGGCCGGGACCGGGCGGGTGGTCCACCTGTCCACCGCGGCGGTGTACGGTCCCGGGCCGCACCGGGGCGCGGCCGTCGGCGAGCTGGTACCGGCTCCCGTGTCGGCGACCAGCCGGACCCGGCTGGCCGCAGAGGCGCACGCGCTGGCGGCCGGCGCAACCGTGCTGCGGCCGGGACTGGTGGTGGGCGCCGGGGACCGCTGGGTGGTTCCCGCCCTCGCCGAACTCGTGGACCGGGTGCCCGCGCGCTGGGACGGCGGCCGGGGCCTGCTCTCCGTCGTGGACGTCACCGACCTGGCCCGGCTCGTCGCCGCCCTCGCCGTCCTCCCCGGGGGTGGGGCGACGGCCGGGCGGGTGTTCCACGCCGGCCATCCCGCACCCGTGCGCACCGGCGAGATGCTGACGGAGCTGGCGAAGCTGGGCGTGTTTCCGTCCGTGGACACCGACCTGCCGTGGGACGAGTGCCTACGTCTGCTGCGGGCCACACCGGGAGCCGTGAGCGAGCGGCAGTTCTCCCTGCTGGCGCGGGACCACTGGTACCGCAGCGACGAGGTGTGGCGCGTGGCGGACTGCCCCGCGGGCCCGGGGCCGGTGGCACGCCTGGCGTCGGCGGCGCCCTGGTACCGCGGGGCCCTGGGCGGGCCCGGGGTCAGGCCGGGGGCGGGCCCGGGGTGAGGGCCTGGCGCTCCGCGCCGATCCCGTCGAGGACGAGGCGCCAGATGCCCTGGAGCTGGTCCACCACCCCGCCCGGCCCGTCCGCGTGCGTGCCGCGCAGCGTCGCCTCGGCCCCCCGGACCAGGTGCGCGACGAGCGCCGTGACGCTCGCCGCGTCGGCGGCGGCCTGCAGTTCGCCCTTGTCGTACGCCTCACGGGCCAGCTCCGCCACGACGGGGTGCCACAGGGGGGTCCAGTCCTCTATGTCGGGCAGCTCCCGGGCGAGGTGGGCGGTCGCGCGCACGGTGACGTCGTCCCGCAGCAGGCGGGCGAGCTCCAGCATCAGGTTCCCGAGGTCGAGCAGGGCCTTTCCGCGGCGGCGGTCGGCCGCCTCGTCGAGCGCCGACCGCACCGCCGAGCACCCCTCCTCGGCGACGGCTTCGGCGAGTTCGGCCTTGCTGTCGAAGTGGAAGGTGACCGCGCCCATGGAGATGCCCGCGGCCTTGCTGATCGCCTTCAGCGACGTCCCGCCGTAACCGGCGCGGTAGAACTCCGAAGCGGCTGCCTGTACGGCGATGCCGCGCGTCCGGACCGCCCTCTCCTGCTGCACCATGCTCTCTCCGATGTCGCCAAACCCGGACCGATCGCGCGTGGATGTCGTGCGCGGGCGTCGTGCGCTGGGTGGGGCGCCGCCTGCAACGCCCGTGGGGCCAGCGTGCGAAACGCCGCGCCCATCAGGCAAGGCCTAGTTGCCTAAAACGCGCCGGTTTCTCCACGTATCCGGAGCCTTCGGAACGGCTGACCGAGCGTCAATGGGCGGTTCACCGCGCGACTTGCCGAAGTAGTGCACCAGCCTAGAGCAGCCCTAGAAAAAAACAGAACGTTCGCTATTCTTTTTGCATGATCTCAGTGTTCGCCGAGGCCACCTTCGGCAGCCTGCGCCGGACCGACCAGCGTCGATGGGCCGAGGTTTACCTGCGCGGGCTGCTCGGCACATCCGGCAAGAAGACAGTGCGGCGGCTCGCCGCAGCCGTATCGGACCGGGAGACGGCCTTCCAGTCACTGCACCAGTTCGTCAACGCCAGTCCGTGGGACTGGGAACCTGTCCGCCGGGAGTTGGTCCGGTGGGCCGAGGAGCGCACTGCACCCCGCGCCTGGGTGCTCGACGACGTGGTCCTGCGCAAGCGCGGCGACCACTCGTGCGGGGTGCACCGCCGCTTCAGCCCGATCGACGGACGGTCCGTCAACGGGCAGGTCGGCACGGGACTGTTCCTGGCCGGGGAGCGCGAGGCGCTGCCCGTCGACTGGGCGCTGTACCTGCCCGAGTGCTGGACGGGGGATCCCGCCCGGCGACGTCGGGTCCGCATCCCGGACGGCGTCGCCCACCGGCCCGCCGAGGCGCAGGCCCTCGGCCTCGTGGACGCGCTGGCCGCGCACACCCGGCTGCCCGCGGTGCCGATCGTGGCCGACGTGTCCTCGCACGCCGGCGCGGAGGCGTTCGTCCGGGGCCTCGCCCTGCGCGGCCACGACTTCGTGGTGGCGGTCCCCGGGCACCTGGCCTTCGCACGCGCCGCGACGGTGCTGCCGGGGCCCCTGCGCGCGGACCAGGGGCAGCCCCCGTACCGCGCCTTCGCCACCCGCACCCGTCCGGGGCGGCCGGCGGACCGGACCTGGCTCACCAACATGCCGCACCGTCGGACCGAGGAGCTGCTCGCGCTGACACGGACCCTGAGACTCGCGCAGGAGGCCGTGCGGTACATGGAGAGCGATCTCGGGCTCGCCGACTTCGAGGGCCGGTCGTTCCCGGGCTGGCACCACCACATGACGCTCGTCTCGGCCGCCTACGCGTACAGCCGGCAGCCCGTGACGGGCCTTCCCCACCACCTCGCCGCCCTGCCCGCGGCGGCGTAGACCACCCGACGGCCCGGCGCCCGTCCGGCACCCGTGCCGGACGGCGCCGCCAACCGCCGTCGTCCACACCCTTCCGAAAGAGAAGACCCATGGGATCTCCCACCACGTACGACGCCCTGGCCGACGTGTACGACCTGATGTACCCGCCGGCGTCGCCGGACATCGCCGACGCCGTCGGCTTCCTCGCCGAGCTGGCCCCGGAGGGCGGCCGCGTCCTGGAACTCGGCGTGGGCAACGGCCGGATAGCGATACCGCTCGCCGAGCGCGGGCTGACGGTGCACGGCATCGACGGCTCCGAGCAGATGCTGGAGAAGCTCGCGGCACGCGACCCGCACGGACGGGTCACCGCCACGGCCGCGGACTTCACCACCGGCGGCACCGGCGAGCAGTTCGACCTGGTCTTCATCGCCCTCAACACCTTCTTCGCTCCCACCTCGGCCGAGGCCCAGCTCCAGTGCATGCAGCGGATGCGCGAGCAGCTGGCACCCGGCGGACGCGTGGTCATCGAGGCGTTCGAACCGCGCGCCTTCCACCAGCAGGAGGGCGAGAAGACCAGCACCCGCTACCTCTCCCCCACCTCGGTGATGATCGACAGCACCCACGTCATGCGTGACCGCCAGCTGATCCTCGTCATCCACACCGTGGTCGACGGTGGGGTGCCGCGCCCGACCCAGGAGGTCATTCGCTACGCCTGGCCCACGGAGATCGATCTCATGGCGCGCATCGCCGGCCTGCGGCTGGTGGAGCGTCGGGGCGGCTGGCGGGGAGAGGCCTTCGACGCGAACAGCCACCGTCACGTCTCGGTGTACGAGGCCATCGAAGACCCGAAGTAGGCGTTGGACATGAAGGCGACCCGCAATCGCACCCTGCTCCAGCTGACGGACGTCAGCCGCAGTTACGGGGACCGGAGCGTGCTGCGCGCGGTCACCATGAGGCTGGCGCCGGCGGAGTGCACCGTACTGGTCGGGGACAACGGATCGGGGAAATCGACCCTCCTGCGCATGGCCTGCGGCCGCGAGCAGCCCACCTCGGGCGAAGTCCTCTTCGACGGCGAGCCCCTGCACGAGGACTCGCCCCGAACCCGCGCCCGAGTGGCCACCGTGATGGAAGCCGGTTCGAACTATCCGGACCTGACGGTGCGTGAGCACCTGATGCTGGTGGCCGTCGGCCACGGACTCGGCCGCCGTGCCGACGCCGCGGTCGACCTGGTCCTGGCCGACCACCGGCTGACCGACCACGCCCGGTCACGTCCTTCGGCGCTCTCGTCGGGGCAGACGCAGTCCCTGCTCCTCGCCTCGGCCTTCGTCCGGCCGCACGACCTGCTGGTGCTGGACGAGCCCGAACAGCGGCTGGACTCCCGGGCGCGCGGAGAACTGGCGGAGCGGCTCTCGGCCCACAAGCGGCGGGGGGCGGCGATCCTGCTCGCCACCCATGACGACGTGCTGGCCGCGGCCGTGGCCGACCACGTGCTCACGCTGGAGGAAGGGCGGGCCGACGTGGCACCGGTCGGGGGGGACCGGTGATGTCCGACCACGCCGACACGCTGCGGCGCACGGACGAAACGCTGGCGTTCCTGCACGAGGCCCGCGCCGCGACGCGTCGGAGCAAGCGCAGGAGCAACGTCTTCGTGCTGTACTGCGTCGCCTTGGCGGCGGCCTTCTGGGGCGTACCGCTCCTGATCGCCGCCGCCGGGTCCGGCCGGCGGGGGGACTGGCACGGCAGTGCCTCCGCTCACCTGCTGGCCGGCC
The DNA here is from genome assembly GCF_052114405.1 of Streptomyces sp. M-16. Classification (NCBI taxonomy): domain Bacteria; kingdom Bacillati; phylum Actinomycetota; class Actinomycetes; order Kitasatosporales; family Streptomycetaceae; genus Streptomyces; species Streptomyces sp. M-16. The sequence goes on from NZ_JBFRER010000020.1 coordinate 48,323, forward strand.
TCCCGGTGACCGTTCCGGCGCTTCTGGCGCTGGTGACGCTCCTCGTCGCCCGCAGCGCCGTCTGGCGGGGCCCGGTGCTCGTGGACCTGCCGACCGTCTCCTGGCTGCTGCCCCTGCCCGTCCTGCGCGGGCCGCTCCTGCTGCCCCGGTTCTACGCGTCCGCACTCGTGGCGGCCGTGGTGGGGCTCGTCGGCGGCGGACTGCTGGGCTACCTGACCTCGCTCGCGGGTTCCGCCGCCTGGCTGGCGCCGACCGCCGCCGGCGCGTGGGCCGGCGTGGCGACGGCGCTGACGGCGGTGGCCGCCGGGCTGCTCGTCGAACGCTGGGACCGCGCCGTCGCCCGGCACGGTTCCCTGGTCCACGCGGTCACCTGGGCGCTCGCGGCGGGCTCGCTGGCGCTCTGCGCGTTCGCGGTGCTGCGCGTCCCGGACGACCTCCACGGCTCGCTGGTGCTGTGGTCCGGCCCCTGGGGATGGGCGGCCCAGCCGCTCGTCGCCGCGGCGGGGCACCGCACACCGGGCTGGATCCCCGGGACGGTCCTGTCCGCGGCGTTCACGCTCGCCGCCCTGCTGACCGCCCGCCGCGCGACGCCGGACATTCCTGCGGAGGCCCTGCGCGACCGTGCCACCGTCGCGTCCCGGGTCGCCGCGTCGGTCTACTCCCTCGACCTGCGCCAGGCCCGTTCCGCGGCACGCGGCACGCGGGGGCGGCGGGCCAGGCCCCTCCTGCGCCTGCCCGTGCCCCGCAGCAGGTGGCTGATCGTGCCCTGGCGCGACGCCACGGGGCTGCTGCGGGCACCGGGACGACTGCTGTGGGCGGCCCTCTGGAGCACCGCGGCACTGGCCCTGGGCACCGCCGTACCCCACGCGCGGCCGGACTGGCAGGTCCCCCTGTGCGCCGCCGCCCTCGTGGTGGAGTACCTGGCGGCCGCGCAGCTGACGGAGCCGGCCCGCATCGACAGCGACGACACCCGCCGCTCCGCCAACCTCCCCTACGCGTTCCGGGCGCTCGCGCTGTGGCACGCCTGCGTTCCCTGCGTCCTCCTGCTCGGCTGGCTCGGCGCGGGCGGCGCCGTGGCCGGACTCACCGGCCGGTGGACACCCGGAACCGCCGTGCTCCTGGCGGCGGTTCCCGCCGTGGTGGGGGCCGCGCTGGTGAGCTCCTGTCGCGGCGCGGTCCCCGGCCACCTGCTGATCGGCACGGACACGCCCATGGGCAACACCGCCGTGCTCCAGACAGGCCTCTGGTACGCGCGCGGACCGCTGGCCGCGATCGTGCTGTCGGCACCGGTGCTCGTCGTGGTCCAGCGCCATCACCAGCTCGGCGCCGGACACGTCGTCTGGCTGCTCGCGGTGGGCGCGGCGGGCATGTGGTGGGCCCGGAGCACGGCCCACCGGCTGCACGGAGCACTGCCCGATCGACCCCATCGACACGCGGGCAGAAGACTGCGCGCCTACCTCCTCACGAGGCTCAAATGACCGACGAACTCGCGACATCACCCGCCGTGCAGGACCTCCTGGAACGGCTCGGGCTCGGACGACTGCTGCCCCGGGAGGGCGGATCGCCCATGGGCCGCAACCGCAACGCGGTGGGGCCGACCACCACCGGAAGCGCCGTGTTCGTCAAACAGCTGGACGGGAGGCAACCGGACGCGGCCCGCCGTTTCCGTCGGCAACGCGCCTACGAGGAGACGGCCGTCGCGGGCGAGCGGCCGCTGCCCTCGCCCAAGTGCCTCGGCTGGGACGAGGAGGAACTGCTGATCGTCTTCGAGTGGCTCGACGGGGCCCGTTCCGGGTCCGACCTGGCGAGCGACGAGCAGTTCGACGACGAACTCGCCCACCGCGCGGGGGAAATGATCGGTGCGCTGCACGCCCTCGCGCCGGACGCCCTTCCCGCGGAAGCGGCCGGTACGACGGAACCGGACCCGCTCCTCCTCCCCCCGCTGGAGTTCTTCGAGTCGCTCCCCCTGGCGTACCACACCCAGGCGAGCGGTGCCTCGCTGGAAGCCTGGGGGATGCTGCAAAGCGACGGCGAGCTCACCCTCGCACTGCGCCGCCTGCGCGCCGCGGAGGCGGCGGCAGCGGTGACCCCGGTCCACGGCGACCTGCGCCTGGACCAGTTCCTGCTGCACGACGGACGGCTCCACCTGTGCGACTGGGAGGAGTTCCGCAGGGCGGATCCCGCCCGGGACGTCGGCTCCTTCATCGGTGAATGGCTGCACCGCGCCGTGCTCGACATCCCGGCGAAGGACGCGGAGCTGAGCGGCCCGAGCCCCCGGCTCTCCCACGAGGACATCGTTCGACGCGGCGTGGCCGAGCTCAACAGGCTGCGGACGCGCAACGTCGCCTTCTGGGAGGGCTACCGGGCCTCCACCGCGGTGACCGACCCCGGTCTGCCGGTCAGGGCGACGGCCTTCGCCGGCTGGCACCTCGTCGACCGGATGTTCGCTTCCGCGGAACAGCGCCCACGGCTGACCGCCCTCGACCGCGCGGCGGCCGGGATCGGTCGCTCCGCCGTGCTGCATCCCGAAAAGTTCACCACCGTCCTCGGCCTGGAGGCTTGAGATGGACGACTTCCCCGACCTCGCGACGCTCCTGTCGGACGTGCGCGTGCACCCCGGCACCCGCAGCGCCCACGTGGGCGAGCGCCCGATCACGGCCGACACGGCCGGTCAGCTCCGCCAGAAACTGATCACCGCGCTCTACGAGACGTTCCACGTGGGCAACGCCTTCGGCGAGGACCGGCCCCGGACCTACCGGGACCCGTGGTTGGAGGAACGACTGGGCGCGGCCACCCCGCACGACACGACGATGGCCACCGCCCGCCTCGACGGCGACGGTCTCGTACTGGTCGACGGCGTGCGCGTGCGCGTACCCGAACCGGACGTCGTGGGGACGAGGGTGAGGATGCCCGCCCGGCGTCCCGGCCTCTCCCCGGGCTTCTTCCTCGTCGACGGTTCCCGGGGGCATTCGGCCCGGCGCCCGCTGCTCAGGGTGTACGTACACGTCCGCACCCCCGAGGAGGCCGTACAGACCTGGGGCGAGGTGCTGCGCGCGCTGGAACGCGAAGGGGTCCCCTACCGGGCCAAGGTGACCTCGTCCCGCCGGCTGTTCCCGCGCCGGGACGGCCTGGTGGTCTATCTGGGCGAGGACGCCTGGCACGCCGCCTCGGTGGTGGCGGACGCGGTACCGCGCCCCACCGCGTCCCACCCGGCCGCTCCCACCTCCTCCTTCGCCAGGGAACTGGCACCCGGGATCGCCGTCGCCTGGGAGCCCGAGGACACGAGGCCGGGCATGCGGGGAATGAGCTTCGGCCAGCACCGCGCCGCCGCCGTCGCGGACGCGTTGCTGGAGCACGCCGACGGGAGCGGCCGGGCTCTCGACGATTGCCTGCGGGAGCAGCTGGCCGCCGCCAATATCGACCACGAGGCGCTCTACCGGAATGCAGATTCCCCTCGACTTCCCTAAGTAGCGCTGCTTTTGCTCAATATCCGGCCCAACTTTCCTAAGTAGCACCCCGACTCCGTGACGCGGCCCACAAGTTGATCTCCGGCACTCCGGAAGGTGATCTACTGAGAAACGTCAGAACGGCGGTGACCCACTCGGGAAAGCGCCGGTCAAAACCTTTACTCAGGGGGAATCCAAATGGACTCCATGGAACTCATCGCCGGTTACGCCGCCTACACCACCCCGGAGGAGCTCGCCGCTTCCGAGGCCACCGACGCGCCGGCCATCACCACCACGGTGACCTCGTCGGAGATCTGCATCACCATCACCGTCGGCTGGGGCTGCTGACCTCCAGCGCCGATCGGCCAGTGGCCCGGGCCCCGTCCGACGGACGGCGCCCGGGCCCCCGCCAGAACAGAAAGTTGCCACGTCATGCCGGAGGAACTCGCAGCTCCCTCCTGCTTCACGCTGCCCAACGGCCTGCGCGTCGTGCTCTGCCGACGGGGCACGGCCCCTCTGGCGGCCGTGTGCATGCACTACGACGTGGGATTCCGGTCCGAGCCGGAAGGGCGCAGCGGATTCGCCCACCTCTTCGAACACCTCATGTTCCAGGGGAGCGAGAACGTCGGACGGTCCGAGCACTTCACCATCGTGCAGAGCTCGGGGGGAACGGCCAACGGATCCACCCGCCAGGATTACACGGAGTATTACCAGATCGCTCCCGCATCGGCCCTCGAACGCCTGCTGTTCCTGGAGGCGGACCGAATGCGGACGCTGCGGCTAACCCAGAATTCCCTTGACACCCAGGTGGCGGTGGTCAAGGAAGAAATAAAGCTGAACGTCCACGACCGCCCTTATGGCGGATTTCCCTGGACCAACCTCCCTTCGGTGCTTTACCGGAAATTCTCCAATGCCCACAACGGCTACGGCGATTTCATCGATCTCGACCGTGCCACGCTGGAGGAGTGCGCCGCCTTCTTCGACGGCTACTACGCACCGTCCAACGCCGTGCTCACCGTGGTCGGAGACATCGATCCGAAGCGGACGCTGGAATGGGTGATCCGGCACTTCGGCGACATCGCGGCACGGCCGACGGCGGCGCCGCAGGATCTGTCGGAGCCGTGGCCGTCCGAACCCCGCAACGGCGGATACACCGACCCGCAGGCCCCTCTGCCGGCCACGGCCGTCGGCTACCGCCTGCCGGATCCCGGCACCGGGCGCGACCGCTACCTCGGCCACATCGCCCTGGCCGCGCTCCTGAGCGGCTCGTCCGGACACCTGCAGCAGCGAGCGCTCGCCCGCGGCGTCGACCTCACGACGGCCACGGCCCAGTGCGGGTTCTTCGGACCGTTCGACGCACGTGATCCCGACACCTTCGTCATGACGGCCCGCCACCCCTCGTCCGGGCAAGGGGCGGTCACCGGCGTGATCGAGGCGGCGCTGGAGAACCTCGCGGGGCCGGGGCCGACCGACCGCGAAGTGGCCGCCGTGGTAGGCGCGACCGTCGCACGGTGGCACCGCAAGCACGACAACGTCCTCGCCTTCGCGCGGGCGGTCGGAGCCTCTTGCCTGCTCCACGGTGAGCCGTCCCTGCCAATGGACCTCGCCGGAGCCCTGACGGCCCTCGACGCCGGCTCCGTGCGGAACGCGGCCGCCGGGCTGGCCGACAGCAGGCCCGCCGCACTCCTGGTCCACCCGCGCGATGCCGGAGGTACGCGGTGACGAGGCCCCTGCCTCCGCTCCATCCCGAGAAGCCCCTCGCCCTCCCCCGCGTGGTCGAACGGCACCTGCCCTCCGGACTGCGGATCTTCGCGGTGCCCAGGAAGGGCGCTCCGCTGGTCGAGGTCCGCGTCCTCGTCCCGTTGTCGGTGGGCGACCCGTTGCGGTCGGTGGCGGTCGAGCTGCTCACGACGACGGCCTTCACCGGGACCGTGCGGTCGGGCGGCCACGACGTTCCCTGGGACACCGCCCTCACCACCGGCCGGCCGCACGCGCAGCGCATGGCGGAGTGGCTGACCGTCGTCGGACACGTGCCCGTCGCCGAGCTCGACCGGATGCTCGGCCTGCTCGCCTCGTGGCTGGCCGCGCCGACCGTCCCCGAGGACCGCCTCGCCCGGGATCGCCAGCGGCTGTCCCAGGCCCTGGCGATCCTGGGCACCCAGCCCCAGCGCATCGCCCTGCGCGAGCTCAACCGGGCCCGCTACGGCGACATGGCGGTCTTCGACGCGTGGCCGTCGGCCGACACGGTGTCCGCCCTCACTGCGGACGACGTGCACGAGGCCCACCGCACGTGCCTGTCGCCCCGCGAGGCCCGCGTGATCGTCGTGGGGGACATCGACGCCGACTCCACGGCCGACGCGGTGGCACGGACCTTCTCCGGCCTGCCCTCCGGCACCGCGAAGCCCCCCGTACCCGGGACGGCGCCGGCCGATCGCATGCGGCTGGTCCCGCGCCCCGGAGCCGCCCAGTCGCACGTGGCCCTGTCCTGTCGCTCCGTGTCCTTCGGCGACCCCCGGTACCCCGCGCTGGCCGTGGCCAACGCTGTGTTCGCCGGGTACTTCTCGTCCCGGCTGGTGGCGAACGTCCGCGAGCGGCGGGGCCTGGCCTACCACGCGCTGTCGCGGTTCGACCGTACGCTCGGCTCCCCCTCCACGGTGACCGACGTGGTCTGCGGGACGGGATCGACCGGCCTCGTGGTCTCCGAGATCCTCGCCGAGCTGACGAACCTGGTGGAGGCCCCGCCGACGCGACGGGAGATCGACGCCGCCCGCACGTACCTCAGGGGATCGCTGCTGACCGCCACCGCCTCCCAGTCCGACCTGGCCAGCCTCCTCGCCTCCCTGTGCTGCTGGGACGTGGGCACCGGCTGGATCCAGGACTATCCCCGTCAACTCCTCGAAGTGACCGCGGACGAGGTCGCCGCGGCCTGCCGGGACTTCTTCGGCCCCGGCCCGGAGGCGGGCGTCGTCCTCGCGGACCCGGCCGCGGTGGGGCCGTCCTTGGCCCGCTTCGGATTCGTGGCGACAGGAGACCTGACATGAACGACCGGCACGCCCCCGCCGGCGGCGTACCCGCCCCGGAGTTCACCGCCGAACGGCTGCTCCTCGTCGGGACGGGTGCCGTCCACGTGGCCCATCTGCCCACCTGGGTGGGATGGCTGCGGACGGCCTACCCCCACCTGCGGACCCGGACCGTCGTCACGCGCAGCGCCGAACGCTTCGTCAGCCGGGCCGCCCTGGCCGCCCTCGGCGGCACCGAAGTACTGCTCGACGTGTGGCCGGAGGAGGCCACGCCCACCGCGCGGCACGTGGAACTGGCCCAGTGGGCGGACTCGGTGATCGTCTATCCGGCCACCATGAACTTCATCGCCCGCTTCGCCACGGGCATGGGCGACACACCGGCCATGCTCGCCCTGCAGTGCACCCGGGCCCCCATCGCGGTGGCTCCGGCACTGCCTCCGGGCGGCCAAGAGAACATCACCCTGCGGCAGCACCTGAAAACGCTGGGAAGCCGGCCCAACGTGGTGGTCGTCCCCCCCACCCCCGGTCGCAGCATCACGACCGGACGGGACGACGCCGCCGTGCCGCCGCCCCTGCCCGTGGTGATCGACGCACTGGCGCGCAGGCGCGCGGCCCTCACGGCAACGGACGGCACCCATGCTGGTTGACGAGTACGGCACCAAGCACCTGCGCACCCGGATCTTCACGACGGAGGACGGCCTCTTCCTCTGGCACCGGACACACCCGGCCGGAACGACGGCCACCGCGACGGGAGCGGTCGTCTCCTCAAGGAACACGGCGCCGGCCACGATCGACGGGAACACGGCCACGTACACGGCCCCCGGCGCCAAGTCCCTGGCCCGCATGGTCTGGCCGCCCGCTCCCGTGATCTTTCCCCTGGCCCCGGCCATGAGCGCCGTAGGCCACGCCCTGTCCGACATCAACGGCCACACCGGGCCCCTCGACACCGCGGGCCCACCACCCGCCCTCGCGCGCCTCACCCGGTGGCTCCGGGCGGGCGGTGAAGAGGAAGGGCCGGCCCGGCTCCACCGGCTCTGCACGGACCGCATGGGCCCGACGCGGCTGAACACCCTCGCCGAGTGGTGCCGCGCGGCCGCCCCCGGGACCACGGGGGACGTGCTGCTCCACGGCGAACCGTCCCTGGGCCTCACGGTGCCCGCCCCGGACGGCCGTCACGCGGTACTGCTCACCGGCGAGACCCTGTCCCGCGGAAGGCCCGAACACGACGCGGGCTGGCTGCTGGGCGAACTCGCGGAGATGGCGGACGTGGCGGCCCGCCACCTCCCCGGCGACTCGACGGCCGCACCCTTCACGACCATGGCGGCAGCCTTCCTGACGGCCCGCGGCCACACGCCGGACAACACACTCCTGCGCCGCAGCGCCACGCTGCGCCGCATGGCACACCTGCTGGACTTCGCCGGCAACGTCGGCTGGAGCGAGGGCGTCACCGCCTACGCCGACACCCTGGCCGCCCTGGTCGACGACGACGGCCGGACCGTCCTCGCGCCGCTGGAACCGAACACGGGCCGGATCTGACCGAGGCCGGTCCCCACCGGGAACGTCAGGGGAACACCGGTCCGCGCACGCTTCGGGAGCGTCGCGACCTGAGCCGGAAAAAGCAAAACCCCCAGGTCACGGCGAGTGAGTCCTGGGGGTTCTACAGAGCCGCCTTCGGGATTCGAACCCGAGACCTACGCATTACGAGGCCCCACAAGATCATCCCAGCTGGTGCCGGGCCATGCCACAGAATCCTGTTTCCCAAGGTCAGGAAGGTACAGCCCGGCCCACGCATGCCACCCAATCCACCCCGTGCCACCCCGTCCGCTCACGCAGCGCTCACGCACACCGGTCTGATTCGACCGCAGGCGCAGACGTTTCTAGGGGCGCTGTGCCACCAGGCTTCCGGCAGCCGAAACATGTCAGGTGGTCGTCGCCATCACACGCGTGCGAGTCGCAGGGTTATGTGGCGCAGCTCGATCCCTGCCTCCTTGGCAAGAAGTCGATGCCGCAGCTTCTCGCCCTCGCTGAGGCGTGTTCCCTGTGGGGAGGTAACGACGATGAGTGGTTCGGCTCCCCCGTCTACACGGGCGTTGATCGCAGCCCATACAAGGTCGGCGAGCTTGGCCGCCGGCCCCCAGATCATCAAGGCTTTCGTTTCTGGCCCACGGACCAAGCAGCGGTTGGGCTTGACGTCCACTGTCTCGGGGTCGGCGAGCCAATCCGGCCCGATGGCCTGGTGCGCGATCTGCTCCATTCCGGGGTAGCGGCTAACGGCGAACTGCGCGTAGGGGCCAATGCCGTGGCGGGCACGAGGCAGTTCCTTGATCGGTCCGTCCTTGACCCACACACGAACCCGATCGCGTTCGATGAAGCGCATGAGCTTGCCACCGATGAGTGGATCGTCGATGCAGCGTACGTACCAATCCGCGCGCGCACGGAGAGTCATGCCATCCCAGTCGAGGTCATCAACCTGCCGGTAGATCTCGGCGATCACCTCGCGACGGATCTCCTCGTCGATGTCACTCATCGCTGCATCATCCCCCAAAGGCGGCCGGGTCCGGAAACTGGAGGCGACTCTCCTCCAACGAGGTCTCCAGGCTGGCCGCGTCCTCGATCCATTCGCGCATCAGGCTCTCCGCGCGCTGGTCAGTGAAGTCGAAGCTCGTACCGCGCTCCGCCAGGCGCAAGGTCTCGATCTCGTCTTCGGCGATCTGTTGGCGAATGTTCAAGATAGCGGCGACACGCCGGATGTCGCTGACGAAGTCCAAGACCTCCACATAGGACTTACCCGGCCTCAGGCGCAGGCCGCGGCCCAGTTGCTGCACGAAGATCCGACGGCTGTGCGTGACCCGGGCGAAGCAGAGAATGTTCACGTCCGGGATGTCAACGCCCTCGTTAAGGATGTCGACGGCTGTCAGGATCGGTGTCTTACCACTGCGGAAGCGCATGAGGCGGGACTGCCGCTCGCGTTTGTTCAGGTCCGCGTGAACGGCGAGTGCCCCGCGCCACTGCGGCACCTCCGTGAGTAGCGCCGCCAGCCGTTCGGCATGTTCGATGGTGCGGCAAAAGACGACCGCGCGGGGCTGCTGAGTACGTGCCCAGACCTCCATCAGCTGATCGCGCACTGCTTCGTCCCGTTCCGGGAGGAAGAGGCGGGCGTTGAGGTCCTTGATCGAGTAGCTATGGTCGCTGACTCCACGAACGAAGTCCCAGTCGATGTTGTCCGCGTAAAGCCGATAGCGGACCTCGGACAGGTAGCCCAGCCTCATGCCTTCCTCGATGCCGAGGGTGTAGCTGGGTTCGCCAAACCGCGTACGGATGTCGAATCGGTCACCCCGCCAGGGGGTGGCTGTGACCCCAAACTGCCGACTGGCGTGTAGTACGTCGAGAAGCTCGGCAAGTTGCCCGTCCTCGGCGACGTGGTGGGCTTCGTCGACCATGACTAGTGCGGGACGGTAGCCGGCGCGGGCGTAGCTGAGAGCGCTGGCGGTAGTAGCGCAGGTGACACCGCGCAGGTCGTCAGGACGGTGATCGCCGGTCAATAGCTGCGTGCGCACTGTCTTGGGCAAGTGGTGCCACAGTGCCCGCTCAAGTTGCTCCACGAGGTCTTTGGCCGGGGCGACGACCAGCACTTTGTCCTCTGGGCGTTCGCCAAGGTGGTGGCTGATGGCCTCGCCGCCGACCACTGTTTTGCCAAGGCCGGTGGCGAGTACGAGCAAGGCCCGGTCGGCTCCGTCCAGGTCGCTGATGACCGTCCGCAATGCCTCGTTCTGGTAGGGGCGCAGTGTGCGAGCCGGGAGTCGGTCGGCAGTGAACCGATCGTCCGCGTATAGGTCAGCCAGTTCCTGCCCCGACCACAGCTCGACTCGCATTCCAACCGTCGCGAGGCTGTCGCGGCGCTTCCGGGTGAGCGGGCCGAAGCGACTGTTGGTGACTACGACCGCATGGTCGGCGCCGTAGTGGGCTTTGGCCTCCAGAACCTCGTCGATGGCGCCGGGCGGCACCGCTGCCCCCGCCTTCCATTTGGCCTGAAACACCCACAGGCGTCCCTCGCGGGTTGCGAGGACGTCGCCTCCTTGGTCATTCGCACCGTCGATGTTGACGACGTTGGTGAAACCCAGGTGGAGTGCAAGCCGCTCCACCTGACGGGTGAAGCCGAATGGACCTACCGCACGCAGGAAGTCCGGAGCCGTAAATGAGGTGGCCATCGCTCACACCGACCCGGCGACACTTTGGTCGAGGATGTCGAAGGTGATCCGCGCCAAGGACAGCTCCAGACGAGTCTTCCCGCCCGGATCGGTCAGGAACTCACTGACGACCTCCAGGGGCCGCACGGTCTGCGCCACCTGCCTGTCCTTGACCACAGTGTCTGACCAGCCGTCCCACGACGTCTTGAACACTGCTCCGTCCAGGAAGCTGGCCGGGCGCGCTCGGACGATGGCCGCGATGCCGGCGGCGTCCAAGTGAGTAACGAAGGCACCGTCTTTGAGGACGGTGGGCCAGTCCAGAGAGGCGTCAGCCCGCCCAGCGTCCCGCTCCGCGCGCAGCCGGACCACATCCGGCAGAGCCTCCCACAGCTCGTCGGCCATCGGCGCGACGATGGGGCCCATCAGCTCCCGCACCCGGCCAAGCAACGAGTCGGCCCGGTCGCGCAGCGCTGATTCGGTGACCCGCTGGTCGGGGAACTGCCGGGTGACCTCAGCCGCCACCGCCGTAACCTTCTGTCCGTCCGGCTCGAAGGCGTGCAGGGTCTGGGCGATCTCCATCAGCGCGTAATCGCGCGGGTCGCGACCGTACTCACGAAACACCGGGTGCTCGCCGTGTACGAACACCTCCAAGTTCACGCCCTTGCCCATCCGGGCCAGTGAGGGAACCTGCCGCTCCTGGTCGTCCAACAGCGGCGTGCGCGTGTCGAAGACCTTCACCACTTTGCGGCCCAGCCGCGGCAGGGTCACCTCTCCCGTCAGGTCGAAGACCTGGCGGGAGTCAGCCCGGTAGCGGTCGAAGCGCTGCTCCTCGGTCTCCACAGGCTCGGGCTCGGGTGCCGGAACGGGCATCGCGCCGGCCAGGTCAGGGCCCTGGGCCGAGTCGCCACCCAAGGGGGTCAATCCGGTGCGCCCGGTGAGCGAGGGGCCGCTGGCGCCGGTAGGCCGCGCCGCCGCTCCACCATTGTCACGGGCTTCGTCGTGGGCCAGGACCGCCTGCCACCAGATCTCGTCCGATAGAAACTCAGGGTGCTGGCCCGAGTGGAACTTCACACCCCACTCCCTGGCCGTGTCGTGGATGGCTGTGCTTCCGTTGCCGGGAATCAGGCAACCGGTACCCGGGCGGTTTTCCTGGTAGCCCTTGAAGATCTCTCCGAGGGGTGACGTGTTCGCCGTGTACCCCGCGAGTTTGGCTTTCTTCGGGCGCATCGGGCCCTCACCGCGCAGCGCGATGACAGCGTGCCGCCAGTCTCGGCTCTCCCGGTTGAAGTCGGTCTTCTGATACCCCACCGGGACGTGGTCGAGGTGGATCTCGCCTACGATGCGCCCCTGAGTGGCGGGGATGTCCACCGGGTACTCCGGGATCTGGCTCCCGTCGTTCGGGTTCTCCCAGGAGAAGAGGGAGCGATCCCCGATTCGGATCTTCCTGCCGTTGCGCAGGAAGTCGATTCCGTAGTCGCTCTCGTCCAGGTAGCGCTGAACCCCGAACCAGCCGTGGATGCGGCGCTCACGCAACTGCATGTCCTCGCCGTCGCACTCTGCGCAGCGGTCCAGGGCGAGGTCCGGACTTTGCCAGTGTCCGCACTTCATGCAGGCGAGCGCCGATGTGAGCGGAATCTCCACCGACCTGATGGCGGCGATCTCCCGCCCTTCCTTGATCACGGTTCGCGAGGCCGACCAAACGCAGGGCAGCCTAGGCGAGACGGTCTTCCCGTTCACCTTCAGCCTGAAGCCGCGGCCTGCCATCGGGCCGTCTGGAACGCCGGGAACCGGATTCTCGCCACGCAGTAGGTAGGAGTAGACCCGACCGAGGTCTGCGCGGACCGAGGCATGCCGGTTGGCCTTCTTCAGATCCTCGGCAATCTCGGTGCGCAACCGACGGACGATCACCTCAGTGCCGTGCTCGGCGATGTCCTGCTTGGGTTCCCGCCGAAGAGGAGTCTTGAAGCTGTCGTTCCGTGCGAGGCGGCGCAGATCGATCTCCACGACCAGCCAGTCCGGGTCGCCAGCCCGTGTGGTCCGGACCTCGGTGTGGTGCCCCAGGCGAGCCGTGGCGATGTTGAATCCCATGCCGAACAGGCCCAAGCTGCCGTACCGTCGCTTACCGCTGTAGCCGGCCTTCAGAGCACTCTGTAGGGTCTCCAGACTCATGCCACGCCCGTTGTCGAGAAGACCCACGATTGGATCGTCGTCGCTGGGCTTCGGCAAGGTGATCCAGACTTCCTGCGCCTCGCTGCGGTCCGGGTCTGTCAGGAAGTCGTCGAAGGAGTTGTCGATCAGCTCTGCCAGACACTGCCATGGCTTGTAGGGGATGTCTCCCAACGCCTCCAGTAGCTGCGGAGACGGAGTGAGGTCGATCTCCTCGGACAGACCCGCTGCGGCGTTGGTCGACAAAGTGCTGCTCCCGTCTGAAGTGTGGCCGGAGGACACCCAGTTCATCCAGCTCCACCAAGAGATACCGCATGGCGCTGACACCAGGGCCAAGTCCTGCTAGCACAACGGCTTAGGCGGGCTCTCCTACCGAACGTCTTGGGATGAGCCAAGGTGAGAGGTCTGTCTGCCGGCACCAAGATCGGCGACTCAGGTGCCAGCCACCCGCTCCCTCACGACTTGTTCGATCCGCTCAGCCGCTAGTTCAGGGTCTTCGTGTTCCCAGACGCGCAAGACGGCCCAACCCTGCGCTTGCAGCGCCGCGTTCGTGTCGGCATCACGGGCGCGGTTCCCCTCGATCTTCTCTTGCCAGAATTCGGCTCGTTTCGTGGCGGGTCGATGGTGCTCGGGACAGCCATGCCAGTAACAGCCGTCGACGAACACCGCCACACGGGCTTTGGTGAACACGACGTCGGCCGTACGCCGAAGGTCCGCTACCGGCCTCGCGGAGACCCGATAGCGAAGTCCCTTGCGGTGAAGGGCGGACCGTAGAAGAAGCTCTGGCTTGGTGTCCCGCCCCTTATTTGCGGCCATGACCGCGTGGGAGGCCGGTGACGACGCCCACGAGCCGGGCGGCACGGTCTCAGTGGTTACGTATCCGGCGGCACGCGCTATCGACCACGCTTGGGCCAGGTTCGCGGCACGGGTCGCCGCGTCCACTTCCCCGACATATCGTTCCCGCGTCTCGCCCTCCTGCGACCACCGCAGATAGGCGCGGATTCGGCGAGTGCTGCTGTAGAGGCGCAACGCTACCGACGCACGTGCGTACTTTCCCTCACCGACGTCGACCGCCCTCGTGTGCCGACCGCCAGCAGCGCGGTCCTGTTCAACCGCCCGAGATTCCCTGGTCATCCCCGCCCGGGGCTTCCACGCCCGGTCGGAGGGCATCCCGTCCTTCCAACGACTCTGCCCATCGTGAGCGGTCACTTCTGACTATCCGAGCCCTTCAGAGCCCCCACGGATCTGAGTGCCTCGGCCACAGCCTGCGCGAAAGCCGCTCCGAGCTTCACTGGTACTGCGTTGCCCAACTGCCGCATCTTCTCGCCTCGCGGTCCGTCGAGGACCACGTGGTCAGGGAAGGTCATGACTCGTGCGGTCTCCCGCACAGTCATGTATCGGTATCCGTCTCCGCCCCCGGCGTTGACAAAGTTGACGTCGTCGAGCTGCATGACGGATTCGCCGCCCGGCACACCATGGACACCCGCCTTCACGGTCTTCGCGGGCCGATCCAGCACGTTCGGCGTGTGCCCGGCATACGTCCGAGCTCCGGGCCACCCGATATGGTCGGCGATGCCGCCCACAGGGAGCTTGTCCTTGACATCCGCTTCCGTAACGTACGGAAGCGGCTTCCCCTCGTTCTCGTCGATTCCCGAGATGGCGTCGCGCAACGTGCGCCACGGTTCCAGCTTCAGCTTCTCCTTGACCTTCTCGTCCTCGTGGTCAAGTTCCGGAAGGTTGGCGATGACGCGCTTGCGGACTTCGGCGGTCACCTTCTTGTGGCGCTCCGTCCAGTAGGGCCCGCCTTCACGCATGGAGTAGATCATCGACTCCCAGGAGTGCGTCTCCTTCGGCATGAACTCGTCCCAGTTGACATCGAGGTCGGCGCGAAACGCGACAATGATCACTCGATTCCGGATCTGCGGTACGCCATAGTCGGCCGCGTTGACCTCAATTTCCCTCACGACGTAACGCTTCGACGGGTCAACGGTGTCGTTAGCGAGCAGCTTTTCGAGATGATCGTTGTGATCTTCCCATGTCGCTTTCTTGCCTCGCGTCTCGAACGGCAAACGCATTTCGTTCAGAATATAACCGAAGTACGACTTGAAGGACGGTCGAAGGAGACCCCGGACGTTCTCGCAGATAACGGCCTTAGGCCTGAGCTCCCGAATGGCACGAAACATCTCCGGAAACATGTTCCGTTCATCTTCCATGCCCTTATGGACGCCGCCCAGGCTGAACGGCTGGCACGGCGGCCCACCCGCGAGGACATCAACCACTTCCGTGACATGGTCCGCGTACTTGACGTCACGCACGTCGCCCGGCACGAGGGGCCAACCCTTTTCGGGTTCGGTGGGATCCGGAGGGTTGGTCCTCAGGGACTCACACGCCCGCTTCGCGTACTCATTCACCAGGAGCGGACGGAAGCCCGCGGAGTGCACAGCCATCGCGAGCCCCCCACCGCCAGCGAACAGCTCGACACAAGTCCCCACCTCTTGGCGCTCTTCTCGCAGCTCAGACATGAGCAAAGCATACCGCGGAAATGTCGATCAACGTGGCGCATCCCGCAACTTGGCACGCTTAGTCTCGCGAACCACCGGTTAGAGTGACCGCGATCACGCGTTTCATGGAAGATGGGGGCTCCGGATGGCCGGCCAGTTCAGCGATCAGTTCCGCCTCAGCATCACCGAGGCGCTGAGTAAACAGCTGTACGCCGCCCTGAGTCGCCTGGAGCCCGCGCCCCTCACCCAGGAGAACTTGGACGCTCTCGCCCCGTTGGCCGAAAAGCTCGGCCTTCCAAGCAAGGCGGGCGTGTATCAGCTCTTCCGTCAGGAACCCGGAAAGGAGCGCGAACTCGCCTACGTGGGCAAGGCGGACGAACCACTCCCAGATCGCCTTGGAAACCATCTGTACAAACTATCCGGGCGAGAGGGCGTCTCCATCGACGAGATTTCATTCCGCTGCTTGTTTGTCGAGGAGGACCTCTCGTCGGTGTCCCCGGAAAAGATGCTGATTAAGCAGCATCTCGAAACCGGAAAGATCGTCTGGAATAATCGCGGCTTCGGCAACAACGACCCCGGGCGAAACCGCGACCGGACGACAATCAAGAGCACTCACTTCGATCTCGAGTTTCCCACCGATCTTTCACGCAAGGTGGATGGGCTTACCCCAGGCGTGCAGACGCTCCATGCTGTGCTTGGGAAGATCAAGCGAGGCATACCGTTCAACTTCCGCTTCAAGCACTCGGCCGCTTTCAAGAACCAGATGGTCACGGTGCCCGAAGAGGACATGACCGTAGACGAGGCGTTTCGGTTCGTAGCACAGCACCTGACTGGCAAGTGGCAAATCTGTGCATTGCTCGGCTGGGCGATCATGTACGACGACAGCCCTTCGACGTACCCCAGCGCTCGGCGCTACTACCGCCCCGAGGGCGTATCGGACCAAACCCCGAAGACGCAAAAGCCCGGCAAGAACGACGTGGAGGACGAGGTCGACGAGGACAGCGACTTCGACGAGTAGCGTCAGCGAACTTGCGCACGCCGCCCCAGAAGTGGGATGCGGGCGTGACCAGTTGCAGAGTTACCCTGCCACAGCAGTGGTGAGTGCCGCGATCATGGGCAATGTCCACCGTTGCCCCGCGGAAGCGGCTTTGGAGGGTCAGCCGAGGTAGAGGTACGTGCCGACGAGGCAGTCGCCGATCTGCTGGCGCATGCTGGGGTGGATGCCGTACAGGTCGAGGTCTGCGGGTTGGACAAGCGGACACCGTCGGCCTCGTAGTCGATCGTCGGCTCGCCGCCCACGCGGCGCCCGACGGAGGCGCTCTCGTAGTGCTGGCGGATCTCGCCGTCGGCGTAGGCCACGATGTGGTGGGGGGTGGTATACGCCCCGAGGAAGCCGGTGATCTCGGCGACGATCCTGGTCCCCTCCAGGAATTCGCGCGCCGCGCACTGGGCGGCCGTCTCGCCGATGCCCTGGGCGCCTCCGGGCAGCGCCCACTGGCCCGTGTCGCGTCGACGCTGGAGGAGGATGGCGCCGTTGTCGTCGACGACGAGCAGGTCGCTGGCCGGGGTGAGGGTGTTGGCCTTCGGTCGGCCGGTTCGTTGTAGTACCCAGTCCTGCCCATGTGCGACGGTCCCCTACCCGTCGCACATGGGCGGGCCGAGCGGCGGCCCAGATTGGCCGGCGCGCTAGCCGACGGCAGGTGCGGTCAGGTCCCTGTTTCCGGCGACTGTCCGTGTTCCAAGTAGGCAGCCACACCGCTCGTTCGGGCCTGGATGCCAGCGGCGATTCGGCGCGCGAGGCGGGGGATGGTGAGTTCTGGCACCTGTTCGGCGCGATGGAAGTCGTAGCCACGGAGCTCGTCCGCTTGCAGTGCGATCTGTTGGCGGTGGTCTGCGCTTAGGCGGCCGCCGTCGAAGAGGTAGAGCACCTTGTCGCCCTCTCCCAGGTTCGGCGCCCAGTCGACGACGAGGAGGCGGCCGATGTGGGGCTTGATGCCCAATTCCTCATGGACTTCGCGCACACAAGCCTGTCGGGGCGACTCACCCTGTTCGACGTATCCGCCGGGAAGGTCTCGGTAGTCCTTGTACGACGGCTCGACAAGGAGCACTCGATCAGCATCGTCGAAGAAGAGAGCGCCAGCCGCCATGCGGGGGTGGGCCATCTTCGCTTCATGCTCGTTCTCGCTCACGGATTCGACTCTAGCGACCCGCCACGATGCGGAGCCTGCGGGCCGGGTCGGCAACGGGATGGGACGGCCGACCTCTGGTACCGCGTATCCAGCCGATGACCAGTTCTTCTGGGACTGTCCAGATGAAACTGACACTTCCCGGTACTGACGCCCATGGCGTGGCCGCAGAGGATTCCTGCGGTACCACCTAGGCCAGGTGGATATCCGTGCTGGTGGCGGTTGGCAGCAAGATCATGTCTCTCCCGATGGACGGCTACGGCCTGACATTCATCATCAAGGCGACTCCCCCCACCAGCGCCCAGGTTCCAGCGGACGGCCTCAGTTGACATGGGCGCAGTCATGAGCGCAGGAATCTGGTGCGGGCTCGGTGCCGGCCGCTGCGGGGACTGCTGTGCTCATCCTCTTCGGGGTGGCTCGTGTGGGGGCTGGGGCGGTCAGGTTCGTTACTGAGACGCAGAGATCGCCACACCCGCTGGTGGAGTTCGGCAATGCAGGAGCTGCACGCGAACATCGGCGCCTGCATGCCCGCGACGCTCGCTGGTCCGATCCATAAGACGCGTGTCCAGCGCTGCCCGCAGTACAGCCAGCAGACCCCGTCCACCCAAGGGTTCCGGTCATCGGTCTGGGCTGGCGCGGGTAGACCTTCGCGCGTGAACGCCTCGATTCCAGGAATCACCAAGCGGTCAGACATGGGAAGTCTCTCCAGTTCGCTTCTCCACCGGTCCGAGGCGGCGAGGTCGGGAAGCAGCCTCGTAGTCGATGGCTACCGGCGGATGTACGTCAGTCCGGGGGCGCGGTCGAGGTCGAGGGTGAAGCTGTCCACCTGGTCCGTGCTGCCGGTCAGGGTGAGCGTGTAGCCGTTGCCGGCGTACGCTGCCGGCCCCGTTTGGATGAGCTGGTCTCGGCTTCCTCGGCGCCACAGGTGGAGGGTGTTGGCGCTCCGGGTGAGCCGCAGGCTGCCGGGGGCCTGGTCGCAGGAGAACGTACCGAGCTCGACGTCCAGGCTGCGGTCGCGGTGGGCATGCTGGTTACGCACGGCGGCCTTGAGCTCTCGTCGCAAGGTCGCGGCCCTGCGGAGGACGCCCTCTAAGTCCAGCTCAGGGTGCTCTCCGAGGCCCCGCAGGATGGCCGCGATGATGTGGTCGGCTGCGACGTCGGTGTTGTTAGACAGGGAAATCACCCGCAGTCCCGTCGCGTCCAGGTGAGTCGCGGCGGAGAACCCTTGTTCATGACCGTAGTGGAAGACGGTGGTTCGGCCAGGTCGGGTGTCGGCGTAGAGGCCGGGTCCGTAGAGGTACGGCTGGTGGTCACTGGGCTGGTAGTCGAGAGCGTCCTGCCAAGGGAGCTGGTGTTCGTACTGCCAGTGCTGGTGGAGGTGGGTGAGCCAGCGGTCGAGGTCGCCGACGGTGGTCCATAGGGTGCCGGGGCCGGGCAGGGTGACGGGTGTCTCTGTGTGCTGCCAGCCGTGGGTAGTGGCCTGGTAGGCGGATGCTGCTCCGGAGATGACCTGGCGGGGGTTGGCCTTGAAGTGGGTGGCGTTCATACCGAGCGGGCCGAAGAGGCGGTGCCGGGCGAGATCGGGCAGCGTAGTGCGGTGGGCCGTTTCGAGTATCTCTGCCAGGAGGAGGTAGTTGGTGTTGCTGTAGAGGAAGCGGCCTTTGGGGACGGCGCGTTGGTCCTGCCGGTAGGCGAGGGTTCGCAGGTCGCCGACCGTGTAGTGGTCGAGGTCCCGGAAGCCGGCGAGGGAGAGCAGGGACTCGGCATCGCGTATGCCCGATCGGTGGGTGACCAGGTCCGCGACGGTGACATCGCTGATCTTGAGCCGGGGAAGCAGGTCCGCGGCCTGCTGGTCCAGGTGCAAGAGGTTGTCACGCGCGGCGAGCAGGATCAGGTGGGCGGTGATCTGCTTCGCGACCGAGCCGACGTTGAAGGTGGTGTCCGGTCCAATGGGCAGTCTGTGTTCGAGGCTGGCCAGACCGGTGTGCAGGAGGGTGGGCTCTTCGCCTGGCCGGTGGACCAGCAGGGACAGGCCGGGCTCCTCGTCACGGCCCGCGTTCACAGGGCGAGGGCTTGGTGGTGGGCGGCAGCGAGGCGGTCGCGGAGACCATCGTCGCTGATCAGCTCCAGAGCGAGGGCATGATCGGGCGCGGTGCCGGCGAGGAGGCTTCGCTGCTGGTCGAGGTAGGCGGCCAGGAACCGGTGCAGGTCTCCCGTGGTGCTGTTCAGCGCGTGGGCGGTGAACAGCATGGTGAGCGGGAACGCCCAGCAGGCGTGGAGGAAGCCGAACGCCGGCCGCGTTGTCTGCTTCCACGGGGAGTGGAAGTCCGCGGTGTCGCTGATCATGCATCCCGTGGCCGCGAGCGCGTCGTTCAGCCAGTTGTGCCCGGCCTCATGGATGAGGTCGCGGGCCAGGACGACCGGGTCGTCGACGTGGTCCATGAAGACGGTGCCGGGCAGGCGGCTGATCGTCCAGCTGTCGAGGGTCTCGCCGAGGTTCTTCGTCCGCAGAAGGCACAGGACGACGGCGTGCGCGGCGAGCAGATCGCCGAAGCCCGCTCGTGCGGCGCTGGCGTACGCGTCTGCCGCGAGGCCGCGCAGGTGGGGCTGGGCGGCCTCGGCGCCGGGGCCCAGGACGTAGTAGGGCGTCTCGGAGATCGCGGATCGGGGCAGGTCGGAGAGTGTGGGTGCCACGACCACGCGTGTGCCGACCGCAGTGGGGATGGAGCTGGTGGTGGCGCCAGCGTCGGGGTGGACGACGTACCAGTCGAAGGTCGCGGCATCGCTGGCGCGGGCGGCTGCTTCGGCTCCTTCGAGGGAGTGGTGGGCCAGGCAGTAGTCGGCCGCCGTGCTGGTGCTGGGCTGCGGCGGCTGGGCTCCGGGGCGGATGACCGCGTGGATGCGCTGCGTCCGCTCGTGGTGCAGACGGCTGATCGGCGGGAGGTCGAAGAGGTCGGCGAGGGTGTGCATGAGACGGCTCTCCTGTTCGGTGGTGGGCCCGGGGCCGAGCCGCAGGTGCTGGCGGCCCGGCCCCGGGTGTGTTCACCGGCGGCGCTCAGAGCGCCGGGCGGCTGTGGGTGTTCAGGCGGTGGTGGTCTCCGCCTCGGCCGCCGGCCATCCCTCGGCCGAGACGCTGGAGGTGTGGGCGGTGGTACGGACGGTCTCGTCCTCGCCGCGCAGGTCCTCGACGTTGGCGAGGAAGTCGGCGATGCGGTCCTGGCTCATGGGGTGTTCCGCCTTTCGGTCTCGTTGGTTTCGGCTCGTTGCGCTTGCCCTGCTGTGGTGCCGGATGCGGGGCGGTGCTCTCGCCCTGGGCATGAGGGGCTCCCTCGCGTCGGTCAGCGCTGGTGGAGGTCGCCCGCGCTGCGGAGCGCGGTGTGCAGGTCGTTCATAGCGGGCCGGTCTCTCGCGTCGTCGGAGAGCGCGGTGGCGACGACGCTGCGCAGAGGCTCCGGGATGAGAGGCAGGTTCGTGTGGCCGGCCAGGCGGGGGATGTCCGCGCACAGGTAGCGGTAGACGAGGACGGCGAGGCTGAAGACATCGGCTGCCGGGGTGGCCTCGTGGTAGCCGGTGAGGTACTCCGGCGGCCAGTGGACCTCGGGGCCGCGGTGTTCCGGCCCGCGCGGGGTGGACAGGCGGCGGGCGGCTCCGAGGTCGGTGATCAGGCCCCGGTCCTGGTCGATGAGGATGTTCTCCTGGTAGACGTCGCGGTGGACGATTCCGCGCTGGTGCAGGTTGTCCAGGCCGTCGGCGACGTCGGCGAGGATGCTGAGGCCCTTGCCGGTGTCTTTCGATGAGGTCATGAAGGCCCGGAAGTTCCCGCCGCCGCAGTGCGGCATGGTGTACCAGTCGAACCGCTCCGAGCTGCCCTGTTCCAGCAGCGGGACGATGTGATCGGTTCCTCCGGCGACTGCGGTCAGCTCCGCCTCGTGGCGAAAATCTTCGCGGGTGAGGGCGCGTTCGGTCTCGGTCATCTGCGCGTACCAGTAGAAGCCGTACGCGGCGGGCTTCTCACTGAGGTCGAGCTCGGCCAAGACGTGGTTGCTGCCGAAGCCCGCCTTCAGTACGACGTCCTCCTGGCCGGGGCGGCCCGCTTTGACCAGGGTGCTGGCCCGCGTGAATGCGAGGAGGTCTTTGACGTGCCAGCCGTCCGTGCGGAGCTGATCGAGGACCCAGGCTGCGGGATGCATCGGGTGCAGGTTCATCGGCTCGCTTCCTTGTTCGAGGCCGTGGGACTGTCGGCCGAGCGGAGGTCCTCCATGCAGGCGTCGACCAGGGCTTCGAGGTCGGTATGCGTCGTGCAGGGGTGCTTCAGCACTGGAAGGCCAGTGGCCTTGGTCCAGGCGTCGGCGGCCTCGTTGTAGAGGTCGGCCAGCCGGGCGGCGGCCTCAGGGTGTTCGGTAAAGCGGCGTTCTGTCGGGCGTCGAGTGAGGCGGGTGTGGCAGATGTCGGGCTCGGTGGTCAGCAGAACGGTCAGCTGCGGACGGGCCTGGGTTTGCTCGGCGAGGCGCTCGACGTACGCGCCGACGGGCTGCCGGTGGAGCAGGGCGAGCAGGCAGGCGGTGGAGAGGGTGAACCGGTCGGCGAGGACCGGGCCTTCGGTGAGGGCGACGGCGATGTTGAAGCGGGAGTGCAGGGCCAAGTCCTGGGCGGCGGCCTCGATGGCCTCCTGCTCGTCGCCCCCGTGCCCGGCCCGCAGGCGGACCAGCGTGCGCGTGGCCGGGTGGGAGAGCCAGGAGAACTGGCCGATGTGGCTGAGGGGGATGCCCTCGGCGTGGGCAGTGGCCAGGAGCCGGTCTCGGAGGGTGCTTTTTCCGGCGCCGGCTATGCCTTCCAGGGCCAGGAGCACGCGCTCACCCGGCCGCGGTGGGCTCGGCGATGAGCCAGCTGATGAACTTGGCGACCCGGCCGGCAGTGACCGGGAGGGTTCCGTGCGCGAGCTGGGAGCCGTACAGCAGGGCCGTTCCGGGGGCTGGGGCGACGCTCCATCGGGTGCGGGGCATCTGCTGGAACCAGGTCGCGGAGTTGTCGGCTCCGTCGTGGGTCAGCCACATGCCCTCCGCGTAGCCGTTCGAGGCGGCGTCGGGGGCCTTGCCGTTCCATAGCCGGTCGCTGGAGGCGGTCTCGACGTAGAAGTCGCCTCCGGCGTCGGCCTGGGTGATCACGACGCTGATGCCGGCGATCTGGCGCGGCCAGGCGAGCGGGTCGGGCGCGATGCCGTCGAGGTGGCTGGTGATGTGCTGGCCCATGCCGTACTCGACGTACGTCCACGGACGGCACACGGTGATCGAGGGCATGACGCGAGAGAGCGCCGGCCGGGCGCGTTCGAAGGCGTCGCCCAGGAGCTCTTCCGCTGCCTCGGGGATCGAGGGGATCTCGACGCGTCCGGCCGGCTCGTAGACGGCCATGGCCTGTTCGGGGCTGTGGCCGGGGATTTCGTGGATGGAGGTGCGGCGCTCGTCACCGAAGCGGCTGGTGCCGCCGCTGGTCAGGACGTCGTTCATCAGGTCGGCGAGGTGGGCCCGCTCGGCGTCGCTGAGGAAGTTCTCAATGCTTCCGACGCCGACGGTCTCGGCTATGTGGATCACTTCGTTGTTCCCCCTTGCTGGAGCACGCGGTGGATGTCGTTCAGGTCCGTGCAGTGGTTGAGCCAGCTGACGACCGGGATGCGGGTGGCGGCCAACGGGTCCTGCCACAGGGCGAGGAGTTCTCCCATCAACGGCAGGTCGTCGCTGTCGGGTAGTAGGCCCGCGTCAGCCGTCTCGGCCTGGGGCAGAGCGCCGCACGCGGTGCCATGCTGCTTGGCGAAGACGAGGGTGAGACGGGTCGCGGCTGCGGTGCGGCAGGCCCGCAGAAGGGCGGTTGCGGGCAGCGGCCGGTCGTACGCGAGGTGTTCGGTGACGGTCCATGCCTGGGCGATGGCAGCGCTGGCGGCGGCGACGCGGCAGATCGCGCAGCACCGGTGGCCTGCGTCCGGACAGAGGAGGAGGTACTCGCCGAGGGTGGCTGCGATCTCGTCCAGGACTGCCCAAGCGGTATTGGCCAGCATCGAGCCAACGTCAGAGCGCCCGTCCCCTGCGGTGTCCTTGTGGTTGCAGCACGGCTCGCCCGCTCCGGGCTGCCTGCTGGAGGTGAGGGCGGGTTCGATGAACAGGGTGTGGAAGTAGGCGATCCGTCCCAGGAACTGGTGGAGGGTGACCGCGTCGCCGGGCTTCACCGCAACACCTCTTCAGCGACTTCCGTCGGCACCGGCACCGGCAGCGGGCAGGCGCACGTGGTGCCGCCCGTCGGGCGCTCGGCGTCGAGGGCTACGGCCAGCACAGCGGCGGCCTCGTGCAAGCGGGCGAAGTAGCCGTCCCATCCCTGACCCGGGCCGGGGTCCAAGCTCAGGTCGAGGACCGGAGTCGTGGTACCCGTGCTCTCGCAGGTGAGCTCCGAGCGGCTGACGTTGACCTCGATGCCTGCGGGCATGAGGGCGTTTGCCAAGGTGGCGGCCCGGCACAGGGCCGCAGCAGCACGGGCGTACTCCTGGCGATCGCGGGCGAGGAGACCGATGCGCAGCTCCGTGGGGGCCAGGTTCGTGCCGGTGTACTGGTGGGCCTGGCAGCTGTCGTACGTGACGAGCCCCCACGCTCGGGTGACCGTGTCGACCAACGGCCAGACGCCGGGTTCGATGGCCGCCTGCCACATCGGGTGGGCCGGGGTGAGATCGTCGGCCTCGTGGACGCCGGCGAGGCCCACGGTGTTGATGTTTCCGTGCTCACTGGTGTGCAGCCTCACTTCGCCTCGGGCGAGGTCGGGAGCGTCCCAGCTGGTCAGGAAGGCGTTCACGTTGCGCATGCTGTTCGGGGTGCGCGGGTGCCAGCGCACGCTCTGGCACCAGGCGCCAGCGGGATGGCCGGGCTGGGCCAGCAGCGCGGCGACGCCGTCGATCATCCGCATTCGGTAGTCGCAGTACGCGTCGTGATCGGCGGCCGGGTCCTGGCGCCAGCGGGTGGCGATGCAACCTCCGCCGCAGGTGGTGCGGTAGTCGCAGGTCGTGCACTTGTCCATCAGGGCTTTGCCCTGATCCAGGAGGAGGGAGTCCTGCTGGGCGCTGACCACCTCGTTCTCGTCGGCCGTGGACTCCAGCTGGGTGAGGCGGGCCTGGGGCCAGGGCAGTTCGTCGCAGCTTCCGAGGCGGCCATCGGGGTAGAGGGTGAAGACGTGGTCGCACTTGAGGTCGGAGAAGTGACAGAACCCTGTCGTCAGACCTCGTAATCGCCGGATCGTGGAGACGGCCGGTTCCAGCTTGATGCGGGCGAAGTGGCCGGCGGTGATCCAATGGGCGGTGGCGGCAAGGACGAACTGGGCGTACTCGTCGGGATGGATCGCCCAGGCCGGGCCATCGGCTTCGTTCACGGCAGCCTGCTGAAGCAGTCGGCTGGCCGACTTGCGCCTGCTCGGCAGGGCCGTGGAGCGGCGGATCGTGGAGTCGAAGCAGGGGACGAAGCTGATCGCTTTGACCGAACCGAAGCCGGCGAGGTGGTCCAGCACCTCCTCGGCGCGGCCCAGCACCGCCGGGGTCACCGCGGCGATCACACCGACACTCCGGCCCCGCTCCGCCAGTAGGCTCAGGGCGGCGGCGACGCGCGGATACACGGGCTTGCCGTCGTAGCCGACGCGCCAGGCATTGCCCTGGGCGTCACCGTCGAGGGAGATACCGATCCTGAGGTCGGGGCAGAGGGTGTCGAACATGTCGAGCCAGTCGGCGTCGAGCAGGACACCGTTGGTCTGCAGGCTGACGCGGACGACCTGCGGCAGGCCGGCCAGCTCCGCGAGGATCTCGCCGATGTGCTCCCGCCCCGCCGTCAGGGGCTCGCCGCCGTGGAGTTCGACGGCGAGCTTGCGGCCCTTGAAGATGTCGGCCAGGCGCCTGGTCTGGTCGGCGCTGACCCGGGCACCCCCAGGGGCCTCCTTGCGTTTCTCGTAGCAGTAGAGGCAGTCGATGTCGCACGTCTCGCCGCGCGTCTTGACGATGACCGACACCGCGGTGCCGGCGTCATCGGCGTCCAGGCTCCGGTAGAGCCCGTCGATCGTGTGGCGCTGTTCTGTGCTGAGGTTCATCGGCTGCCCCCTCCTATGCTGCCGTGACCGGACGACTGGCTAGTCGGACAAACGCCCCAGCAGGGCGCCCTGGCCGGACTGGAGAATGTGCGCGGCCTCCAGCGGGATCCAGAAGCACTCGAAGTGAGTCGGCTCCTGCTCGCCGTCGTGGTCCTCCTGGCTCATCCACCGCTCCGGGGTCGGCTCGGTGAGCTCCAGGTGGAAGACGTGCCGGCGCTGGATCTCGAACCGATACGGGCTGATGTCGTACTCGGTCTCACCAAGCTTGCGGACGATCTTGAAGTCCGACAGGCCGGTCTCCTCACGGGCCTCACGCAGAGCGGCGGCATCCGGGGTCTCACCGGGTCGGATGCTGCCCGCGGGGACCTGGATGCCGACCTCCTCGTAGGAGTAGTCGGTGTGGCGGAACACCAGCAGGCGCCCGTCGCGCACGACGTAGACGAGGACTTTCTCCTTCGTGACCTTCTCGGGCATAGCAACAACCTCCACTTGGTACAGGAGCTGATTCGTGGGCCCGGCCCAGCAGAGGGCCGGGGAACTACTTGTCCCCCGGCCGCCTGTGGCTGGTCGGTGTCGCGGGGAAGCCCACGAGTCTAGGGCTCCAACTTGCTGTCGAATCAGCGTTATTCAGTCGATGCGTCGGCCTGTAAAGGGCCGCCTGACTGCTGCAGCTGCGGTCCGGCGCCTGGCCCTCGTTCGGGTGTGCGATACCGAGCCTGCTGCCGATGTACGAGCCCTCGCCGCCACCCGCTTGGACACTTCGCTGGCATGACCGGAGGGCAAGCGTCGAACCCGACCACTGTCCTGATCCGACCTTTGATCACCTGCGCTCTGGGGCAGATCGAACTCCGCCCAGCAGCGCTTGCCCGTGGCCGTCAGATCGGCACCGTGCCGGTTGGCCAGGACGGATACGAGATACAGGCCACGGCCAGACTCGGCGCTCCCGCTCAAGGGGTTCCGGCCGCGGCAGGACCTTCGCCGCGTCGTGCACCTCGACCACGAGCACCGGGCCCTCCTGGCAGGCGTTGACGGTGATCGGCCCCGACGCGGTGTGGCAAACGGCGTTCGTGATCAGTTCACCAGCCGCCAGCTCGATCTCGTCCAGTGCCTCCGCGCCAAGCCGTATGCCCCAGGAACGGATGCCGGCGATGACGTGGTGCCGTGCCTGCTGGGCGGCGACAGCCGTGCGGGCGACGGTGAACGTGAGCTGGTGGTGCGCTGCCATGAGCGGGCCTCCTGGGCTGCCTGACTTTGCGTAACCACGGCGGAGACTCGGACTCGCAGGACCGCTGTCTTGCCGGGGCGAAGACGAAGTGTTCCCGGTGGCTCGTGACTGAACGAGGCCCTGAACGCAGCCGAACGCCACCCTTTCGCGCCTAACCGATGTCTATTCGCTGTCCACTCGGGATTTCTCGACAACAGATCTTCGATCGATGGCTGTTGATGTCTAGCGTGGAGACCGGACAAGGACCCCGGCACGAGGGAGCGGCTGTGGAGCCATCAGGACCGACCCTCTTCCAGACCCTGATCAACCAGCGGGGCTGGCAGGACTACCAGGTCTTCAAACGGCGCTACGAGCAGGCGGCCAAGCAGTTAGCCGAGCTGGAGGGACCGCCGTCGATCGCGACCGCGACGATCGAGAAGCGGCAGTTCTTCCGGTACGCGCACGGGGAGGTCCGCACCCCGCAGACCGTCGCCCGCCGCGTCCTGGAGTTCATGTTCCCTGGCATCCCGTCCGCCCGACTCCTCGAACCTGCGGAGCCCAAGCCGACGGCCTCGCCGCACCACCCAGCGGCTGACGACCGTAATGCCGTGGATCCATCCGAGTA
Organism: Streptomyces sp. M-16; assembly: GCF_052114405.1. NCBI lineage: Bacteria > Bacillati > Actinomycetota > Actinomycetes > Kitasatosporales > Streptomycetaceae > Streptomyces > Streptomyces sp. M-16. The sequence continues at coordinate 75,764 of NZ_JBFRER010000020.1, forward strand.
CGGCCTTGAAGACGTGGTCATGGCGGCGGCGAACGAGTCGGCGCGGTTCGCGGCCAGGGCAGAGAGCAGCAACGTGGGACCGCACACGCTGGAGCAGCTGGAAGCTGATATCCGCCGCCTCGTCGTCACGTACCCCAACCGGCCCGTCGGGCCCCTGTTCCGCGAGGTGCGGGCCCTGCGCGATCGCGCCTTCGAACTCCTCGAAGGGCGTCAGCCACCGCGGTACACCAGTGACCTCTACGTAGGCGCCGGCGTCCTGTGTGGCGTACTGGCCAATGCGAGCTTCGACCTGGGCCGCTACGACGCGGCCGAGACACAGGCCCGCACCGCCTTCCTCTTCGGCGAGCTCGCGGGCCACAACGGACTGCGCTCCTGGGTTCGCGGACTCCAGGCGCTCATCGCGTACTGGGACGGCCGCCCGGTAGACGCCGTACGCCTCGCCGACTCGGGAAGCGCGTTCACCCCGGAATCCGGTACGGCGCAGATCCGGCTGGAGAGCATCAAGGCGCGTGCCTTGGGCCAGCTCAACCGGGCCAGCGATGCCCTGGCGTCCCTCAGTGCCGCCGACCGCCTACGAGACCGCCTCGTCGAAGGTGACGAGTTGCCCGGCGGAATGATGGCCTTTCCCGTCGAGAAGCAGCTGTTCTACTCCAGTAGCACGCACTTGTGGCTGGCGGGCACGCAGCATCTCAGCGACGCCGAAGCTCGCTCCGACGAAGCGGTGGAGATTTTCCAGTCCGCGCCTCCGGAGCAGCAGCGTCTCGGTGAGATGTCCCTGGCTCGTATGGACCTGGCGATGGCTCGGCTGGGCCGAGGGGACATCGACGGAGCGGCGACGCAGATCCACGCGGTCCTCGGGGTCAGTGCCCGGCGTCGCACCGAGAGCGTGGACCGCCGGATCGGCCACTTCAGCCGTCAGCTCGCGCTGCACCCCGGGGCCGGATCGCCTGCCGCGATTGGGCTTCGTGAGGTGATCATTGCTCATCAGGAACGCATGCCCGCTCAGCTCCCCCCAGGAGGCAGCCAGTGACGACCGTGACCCTCTTGCACCCCGGCGCCATGGGCGCGGCCGTTGCCGCCCAGGCCGTCGCGGCAGGCCACGAGGTGCTGTGGGTGCCGGAAGGCCGCAGCGAGGCAACCCACCGGCGCGCGAAGGAAGCCGGTGCCACCGCGTGTGACTCGCTCGGCGAGGCGCTGGAGCGCAGCGAGATCGTCTTGTCGGTCTGTCCGCCGCAGGCCGCCGAAGACGTGGCGACCACGGTCGCCAGCCACGCCTTCGCCGGGGTGTACGTGGATGCCAACGCGATCAACCCCCAGCGCATGCTGCGAATCGCGGAGGAGATCAGGCCGGGCGCCACGGTCCTCGACGGGGCGATCTTTGGACCGCCGCCCGGTGGCCAGCGGACTGCTCGCCTCTACCTCGCCGGCGAAGCCCAGGCCGTGGACACGGTGCAGCCTGTGTTCAAGGACACCGCGTTGCACGTCCGCCGCGCGAGCGGCGGCGGCGGCTCCGCCTCCGCACTGAAGATGGCGTTCGCCAGCTACCAGAAGGCCGCCCGAACCCTCGCTGGCGTGGCCCACGCGCTGGCAGATGTTCACGGCGTCGGCGACGAGCTCACAGCCGAAGCGCAGGTGATGGCGTCCAACATCCTCGCTGACCCCGGATACCTGCCCAGCGTGGCCGCACGAGCCTGGCGTTGGGCAGCGGAGATGGAGGACATCGCTGAGACCCTCCGCGCGGCGGGTCTACCAGCAGACATGGCCGAGGCCGCGGTGGCGGTGATGTCGCGCTGGGAAGGAGACAAGGACCGGTACGACCTAGAGCTCACCGACGTCTTGTCCCACCTACGGAGCCAGGGTGAGTGAGCAGCGACCAGTCCTCTCCCCGGACGAAGTCCAGCAGCAAGCCGTCGCTGCTGCCGTGGTCGTCCACGAGGGGCAGGTGCTGCTGGTGCGACGCCGCGTGGCGGAGGGACGACTCTCCTGGCAGTTCCCGGCAGGCAAGGTCGAGGCTGGTGAAACGGGGCAAGCTGCCGCTGTGCGGGAGACGAAGGAGGAGACCGGCCTGGATGTAACCGCGGTGACGCTGCTAGGTGAGCGCGTCCGCCCCGTCACCGGTCGGCTGATGTCATACACAGCGTGCGCGGTGGTGGGCGGAACGGCGCACGTTGCGGACGCTGACGAGATAGCCGAGGTCGCCTGGGCAACCCTCGCGGAGATCCCGCGCTACGTCCCGTACGGACTCTTCGAGCCGGTGCAACAGCACCTCGACGCTGTGATCGGGTCACCGGAGGCCTGTCAGCCCTTACCTCGTTCCGTCCGCAGGAGTTGATTCTCCTTCTCCAGCGCAGCCACGCGGCGTTCTAGATCAGCCCGAGTGCGTCTTGTCGGCGCAGGCGGCTCTGCCCTCGATGGGGTGGGTGGTTCGCCGGCGAGTCCTAGGGGTTCGAAGGCCAGGATCGTCGAGGGATTCTTCCCGCATTCCGGGCAGCGAATCTTGCGGCTGGGTTCGGCGTTCTCGCAGTGACGCGAGGTCTCGGCGATGTGCCCGCAGTAGAGCCGAACCCGCCACCGCATGATCAGGTGCTCCGGTGTCTTGAACGACAGCATCAGCTTCCAGACCTCCTCCAGGTGCTCCCGCTGGCGCACCGCCATTTCGGGATTCGACCGCACCTCGGCAAGGTGTTCATCGACCTGTCGTCTGGCAAGGTCACAGAGCCCCTCCAGCTCCTTCTGCCATCGGTGGTCACGTCGCGTGAGCTGGTAGTCCTCAAGTGGGACGCCGTGGCTCTTGTATTCGACCTCGCGCATGGGCGGCACCGTAACCGCAGAGGGTCGGACAGCAGGGGAAGAGCCTGTTCCCTTTCGCCTAATGACAAGACTTGCGCGCGTTGGTCGGTCGACTACTTGGGTTCAGTCAAAGCCGATCGGGTGCTGCTCCTCTGTTCGGCTGTGCCTCCGCGAACCGCCGGGGCGCACTGTGAAGCCGCTCCCGGCGGCTGCGACCGCGGCTATCGGCGGTGTTGGTGTTGCTGGCTCGCAGGAGGCGTAGGTACCGCGGGCTGACGGCTACTGGCCATGTGAGTGGGAGTCTGGGTGCCCGTGGAGGTCGAGCGTCGACAGGCTGCATCGGCGCGGCGGTTGGGGGCAGGGTTGCGGCTGGTGTGCTGGAGGCGGGTGATCAGGACGCGGGCGGGTTGGCGGGCTGTGCCCAGTTCGCGCTGAGCTGCGGCCTCCTTCAGGAGCCGGTGGGGTGGGTGGCCGCGGGCTTCGGCGTCGGCCAAAAGGGCGGCGAGGGCGGGCCAGCTGGGGTCGGTGAGGACCCGGTCGGCCTGGTCAGGGATGGCGGCGCGTACGTCGTGGGCGAGGGTGCGGCGGGTTTCCTCCCTCGGCTGACGCTGTTCGAGTACGACGAGCGTGGGTGTGAGGGCTTGCTCGGCGRCTGCCTGTAGATGGTGGAGGGCCTGGCGGGCGGCGTCGGCCTGGTGGGCGTGCCCATTGGCCTCGTGCCAGCGGCCGGCGATGATTCCGGCCCACAGGAGGGCGGCGAGGGCGCTGCCGTCTGGGCCTGTGGCGGTGTGGACGATGTCGCGGGCCGCGTTGCGGATGGCGTGGGCGGCGCGGTCTTCCGCCCGGATCTGCGAGCGCTGGGCCCGTGCGAACGCCTGTGATGCGGACTGCAGTTCGGTGCGGAGGTGGTTGGGGGCTTTCTGGGCGGTGGCTTCGAGGAGTTCGCCGAGGGCGGTGATGTGTGCCTGGGCGTGGGTGTCGTCGGTGAGGTCGGTGCGGAAGGTGTCGAGGGCTTCGGCGGCCTGGTGCCAGGCGGTGGCGGGCCGGTTGCGGCACGCGGTGGGGTGTTCCTCGGGATGGCCGGCTTCGAGGCGGGCTTGGAGTTTGGGGAGGGTGAGGTCGAGGGCGATCTTCCCGCCGGAGTGGAAGATCTGTTCGCCGTCCTTGTTGAGGTCGCCGGGGCGGCCGGCGGCGTAGCCGAGTAGGTCTCCGGATGGGCCACGCCGGGCCTTGACAGTGATGCCGTCGGCTTCGAGGTAGGCGAGGAGTTCCTCGGCCGACCTTGAGTCGGACTCGGGGTGCTACTGGCTCCGCCAGGGGCCGTCATCCCGAACGCGGTCCGCCAATGGGCCTTCTGCCCAGGCTGCTTCGAGTTCAGCGAGGGCGTGGAATCGGGGTCGTTCGGGTCGAGCGTCACAGGGTGCTTCTCCGATGCGGAGGGTGGGCTGACAGTGCGGGACAAACGGGGTCGGAGGGCGGGCGCCCATGGTGTTGGCACGAGTTGCGGCGCGCGGCAGCGAGAGCTGACCGGATGGCCGCCGGTCCCCGAAATTCGGAGGATGGCTGCCACGGCGCAGAGAACGTTGAGCACAGCTCGCGGGCTGGGGACCGGGTCGGTGGCGAGGGGACGGGGATCGCGTGGTGATCGACGGGGACCGACCGCGGCCGTCACCAGCCACGGTCCCCGTCCTGCCTTACCGGCGTTGACCTGCGGTGAATATCGGTCAGTATCCGGGCGTGGTTCCGGTCAGGGCTTGCTGCTTGCGGAGGTCCGCAAGCTCCCTCTTGACCTTCCCCAGGCGCTCGTTGCTGATCGAGTGGCCCTCGCCCTCGATGGCCGCCCGCATCTGCTTCAGCGTCGGCTCCCCTTCCAGCCTCTCTTCAATCGCGAGGAAGTCGTCCAGGTCACCGGTTGTCGGTCGCCCGATCTTCCGGGACGGGGCCGCGGGTGCGGCAGCCTCGCGGGGGTCATCATCCGGCTCCGCGGCAGTCTCGGCGCCGATGGCACCTGGTCCCTCTGGCTCGTCCCCCATGGGTTCGGGTCGACCGTCGAAGGCACTCCCCTCGGCCTCCGGGAGTAGGACGGAGAGCGCCGTTGGGCGATTGCGGGCATCCGCGCGGCGTGGGGTGGCGGGTGAGGCGACGTGTTCGTGAATCTGGCGCATGAGGACGCCGAAGGCCAGGAGAGCAGCGGCTGGGGGTACAGCCGCGACCACGTAGTCCAGCAGCGGCACCGTGGTGGTGCCCCGGGTGCCGCTGACGCCCGCGACGTGGGGGCGATGGAGCCGAGGGAACCGGTGGTGGTGAGGGCGATCGCCCACCAGTCGGTGACGCGGCGCAATCCTGCGCGGAGCATCAGGAGCTCGCCGGCGACGATGAACGCGTCCAGGGTCGCGGGCCATGCGCCGGCCGATCCCAGAAGTAGCAAAAGCCCCAGGTCACGGCGAGTGAGTCCTGGGGCTTCTACAGAGCCGCCTTCGGGATTCGAACCCGAGACCTACGCATTACGAGTGCGTTGCTCTGGCCAACTGAGCTAAGGCGGCACCGCTGTAAGACAAGAAGATTTCCCCTGAGGGACGCTCTCATCAGCAGCGGCGCCAAGTCTACAGGGTCGAACGGGGTGCCCCGTACCGCGATGGCCGGGAGGTCAGCAGCGCTTGCCCGCAGCGGGGGGCTGGCCCTGGAGGAGGTAGCGGTTGATCGCGGTGTCGATGCAGTCGCTGCCGCGTCCGTACGCCGTGTGGCCGTCGCCGTCGTACGTCAGGAGGGTGCCCGAGTCGAGCTGACCGGCCAGGGCCTTGGCCCACTTGTACGGGGTCGCCGGGTCGCGCGTCGTGCCGACCACCACGATCGGCGCCGCCCCCTTGGCCGTCAGCGGCCTCGCCGTGCCCGTGGCCTTCACCGGCCAGTACGTGCAGTTCAGCGAGGCCCACGCCAGGCCCGCGCCGAAGACCGGCGAGGCCTTCTCGAAGGACGGCAGTGCGGACTGGACGCCCTCCGGGCCGTTGAAGGCCGGCGGCAGGTCGAGACAGTTCACGGCGGCGTTGGCGGACATCAGGTTCGCGTACGTGCCGTCCGCGTCGCGTTCGTAGTAGCTGTCGGCGAGGGCCAGCAGCCCGGACCCGTCGCCGTTCATCGCGTCCGTGAGGCCCGTGCGCAGCTGCGGCCACGCGCTCTCGTCGTACAGCGCCGCGATCACACCGGTCGTCGCGAGGGACTCGCCCAGCGGGCGGTTCGGGTCGCCCGAGGGGACCGGCTGGGCGTCGAGTTTGCGGAAGAAGTCCTTGAGGTTCTGTGCCACCGCGTCGGGGTTGCCCCGCCCCAGCGGGCATTGCGGCTGCTTCGCGCAGTCCTTCGCAAAGGAGCGGAAGGCGGTCTCGAAGCCTTCCGTCTGGTCGCGGTTCAGCTCCAGCGCGGGCCGCGTGGGGTCCATGGCCCCGTCCAGGACCAGCCTCCCGACGCGGGCCGGGAAGAGGTCGGCGTAGGTCGCCCCGAGGAAGGTGCCGTACGACGCCCCGACGTAGTTCAGCTTCTCGTCGCCCAGCACCGCGCGCAGCACGTCCATGTCACGGGCGGCCTCCACCGTGGAGACGTGCGGCAGGACGCGCCCCGAGCGCGCCTGGCAGGCCGCCGCGAGTTCCTTGAACGAGGTCACCAGTTCGGCGCGCTCCGCGGCGTCGTCCGGGGTCTGGTCCACCTGGGTGAACCGGTCCATGCCGTGGCCGGTCAGGCACTCGACGGGGCTGCTGCGGGCGACCCCGCGCGGGTCGAAGGAGACCATGTCGTACTGGGCGCGCACGGCGGCCGGGTAGCCGATGCCCGCATACGCCTGGAGGTATCCGATGCCCGAACCGCCCGGCCCGCCCGGGTTGACCAGCAGGGAGCCCAGCCGTTTGCCCGGGCCCGTGGCCGCGCGGCGCGCCACGGCGAGGTCGATGTCCTGCCCGGAGCCGGGGTTCGCGTAGTCCAGCGGCGCCTTCATGGTGGAGCACTGGAAGCCGGGGACGCCGCAGTCGCGCCAGGTCAGCTTCTGCTCGTAGTACGGGCGCAGCGCGGCCGGGACCGCGGTCGGCACCGCCGAGGCCGAGGCCGCGTCCGAGCCGCCGGAGGTGCAGCCGGAGAGGAGCAGCCCGGCGGCTGCGATCACGGTTCCGGTGGTACGCAGCAGACGCCTGGTGTCCATGGCGCGAGCCTACGTGCTGCCCGCCGTCCGTGTCGGCGCCCGCGCGGCGGCCGCGGGGCGGGCGGCCGTCCGCCGACCGGGGGCGGCCCCGCCGCCACGCCCGTGCCG